>JBAXBF010000032.1:0-17666 GCA_037142095.1 Chloroflexota bacterium | reverse complement strand
CCGGTATCAGCGGCTATTGACAGTGCCGAAGGGATGCTGTAAAATAGTTCTAACCTTTTAACAGGAGGTGGTTGAGATAAGTTGAAGTAGTAGAGAATCATTGGCTATTGGTTGTACATTATTTTGTAATTTGGTTATATAAAAAATCAATCGAAGGAGTAGAAAAATGAAGAAGTCACTTTATATTTTGGCGTCATTAATGCTTTTAGTTGCAATGCTTGCTGCTTGTGCCCCTGCTGCCGCTCCGGCACCAGCAGAGAAACCCGCAGACAAACCGGCTGCACCCGCTGCACCGGCTGGTGGAAATTATACTTTTGCTACCGTTGTAAAGATCTCTGGGATTACTTGGTTCAATCGTATGGAAACTGGCGTCAAGAAATTTGGCACCGACAACCCCAACGTAAAAGCTTTCCAACAGGGTCCTGCCAAGGCTGATGGTGCATTACAGGTTCAGATCATTGAAGATTTGATCGCTCAGAAAGTCGATGCCATCAACGTTGTGCCGATGTCACCTGAAATCCTAGAGCCAGTTCTCAAGAAAGCTATGGATAACAAAATCGTTGTTATCACCCACGAAGCCTCCAATCAGCAGAACATGGACTGGGACATCGAAGCCTTCAATAACTCTGACTTCGGCGCCCATATCATGGACTCTCTTGCTAAAGCAATGGGCGAAGAGGGAACTTATGCTGTGTACGTTGGTAGCCTGACTTCTAAGACCCACAACGAATGGGTAGATGCAGGTATCGCTCGCCAGAAGGAAAAATATCCTAAGATGCAATTGATTGCCGAAGGCAAACAGGAAACCTTTGATGACAAGGCAAAAGCATACGATAAAACCAAAGAATTGCTGAAGAAGTACCCTGATTTGAAGGGTATTCAGGGTTCTTGCTCGACGGATGCTCCAGGTGCTGCTCAGGCAGTTATCGAACTCGGTCGTGTTGGTAAAACATTCATCGCCGGTACTGGTTTAGTTCCTGATAACAAGACTGGCCTCGAAGCTGGCGCAACCGTTCAGATCTCATTTTGGGATCCAGCGGATGCAGGTTATGCAATGAATAAGCTCGCCCTGATGATCAAGGACGGCAAGGGTGCAGATATCAAAGACGGAATGGATTTAGGAATCCCCGGCTATAACAAGATCCTCATGAAGGGCAAGGTCCTCTATGGACAGGCATGGGCGGACGCCAATAAAGAAAATATGGCGACGTACGACTGGAAGTAATTTGTTGATTGGATATAGACTCGGATGGCTAAGGAGTTATTGTTTCCAAAAGGCTGAGAGTCTAAACTGAATGATGGAGCGACCGGTGTCAGATTGGTTCTTATCTGGTCGCTCCATTTTGCGAAACTGGATAAATCTTCCTTGTACCCCTATCGGGGTAAATTGTTTAAGTAGGATAAAAAAGGAAGTATCCATATGAGGCGAAAACATGGCTGAAGAATTATTAAAAGTTCAAAATATAAGTAAAACTTTTGGCGGTGTAAAGGCTCTTGACGATGTAAGTATAACAATTGATCAGGGAGAGATCCATTGTTTGGTTGGAGAAAATGGTTCAGGGAAATCCACACTTATCAAGGTTATTTCTGGGGTATATGAACCGGATGGTGGCGAAATTATTATTATTGGTACGCATTATAAGCGTTTACATCCTATCGAAGCCATTCATGAAGGTATTCAAGTAATTTATCAAGATTTCTCCCTTTTCCCCAATCTTACAGTTGCTGAAAATATCGCCTTGAATTATCAATTAGCTAAGAATAAACAGTTTGTAAACTGGAGAGAAATTCGCCAGGTTGCAAAGATAGCGCTGGATAAAATCAAAGTTCATATCAATCTGGATGTTAGGATCGAGCAGCTTTCAGTTGCGGACAAACAGTTGGTTGCTATCAGCAGAGCACTTTTACAAAATGCGCGTCTAATTATCATGGATGAGCCAACCACTGCCCTTACTAATCGCGAAGTGAAATCGTTGTTTAGTGTTATTACGAATTTACAAAAAGATGGAATATCTACGCTGTTTGTTAGTCATAAGCTCAATGAGATTCTTGAAATTTCACAACGTACGATGGTTATGCGTAACGGAAAAAAGGTAATTGATGCGGATGCAAGCGAATTTAACAGCGATAAACTTGTTTATTATATGACCGGTCACCAAATTGAAGATGTGTCATATAAATATTCTAAGAAGTCCGAGACCAGCCTGCTAAAAGTAAAAGAATTAACTTCGGGAGGAAATTTTGAACAAATTTCTTTCGAATTAATGCCAGGAGAAATACTTGGAATTACTGGTTTATTGGGTTGTGGTCGTACGGAATTGGCATTGGCACTTTTTGGTGTCCAACCAATCGATGGGGGGACGTTGTCTATCAACGGTCAGCCAGTTAAGATTGAAAATATTCAGGATGCTGTCAATCATGGTATTGGTTATGTTCCAGAAGACCGCATCACCGAAGGTCTATTCTTAGAGCAATCCATTGGTCGTAATATTGCTGTCTGTACATTAAGAGATATTTTAAATACAATAGGCTTTATTGATAATAATAAGCTGGATAGTCATATTAATCGATGGGTTAAGAACTTGAATATCAAAACCCCGTCCCATGAACTGGCTGTGAAGACGCTTTCAGGAGGTAATCAACAGCGAGTTGTGCTGGCGAAATGGTTGGCAAGTGCTCCGAAAGTTCTCATTCTCAATGGACCGACGGTAGGTGTTGATATTGGTTCAAAGAGTGAGCTGCATGAGATCATTCGCAATTTAGCAGAAGAAGGTATGGGAGTTATTATCATATCGGATGATATCCCTGAATTGCTGCACACCTGTAATCGTATTTTGCTGATGAAAAAGGGTCGTATGGTTGATGAATTCCAAAGTGAAGAAATCACTGAAAACGAACTGGCTGCAAAATTGACTGAGGAATAGTGCGACTGGTCTGCATAAGAAACATACCTTATGATCTTAAATCCAGATGATAACGAAGGTAATTAAACTATGTTGAAACGTTCTTTATTAAAGACCGAAATTCTGGTAGGGTTGGTGATTGTCATATTGTCTATGATAATTGGTATAATCAACCCGGCATATTTCACAATTGCCAATACATTCGACTTGCTTAGAAGCGGTACAGAAATGGGCATCTTTGCGCTGGGCGTATTAATCGTCATTATATCAGGCGGAATTGATGTTTCGTTTACGGCGATAGCGGTCGTATCGATGTACGTAACTACGAAAATGATGTTGTGGATGAACTATCAAGGACCTGTGATCTTGATGTTCTTGATTGGCGCTTTGATCGGCATCGTTTTGGGGTTATTTAACGCAGCATTTATCTCCGGCTCTAAATGGCTGGCTAGAATCGTTACTTTTCTTGCAATTGCTATTATTGTCGGTTACCTGATAATGCAAATTCTTCTAGCGCTGAATATACCGCTACTCGCTGTCGCCTTATATAGTATAAGTGGGGTATTAGGCTTGATCCCAGCTTTTTTTGTTGCTCGCATGGTTCATGGTTTTCGGTTGCCTACCTTGATTGTAACTCTTGGCACCCAAAGTCTTTATCGCGGTTTTACCTTATTTTTTATTGGTCCATACCATATCATCGATCGTGATATGCCCCCCGGCATGAAGGAATATTTTAATAATTATATTGTGTCTATTAAGACTTCGGAAGGGACTACCAGTCTTCATTCGGCGATTTTTATCTTCATATTTTTAGCCATCCTTGTTTATATACTCCTTAAGTACACGATGCTTGGGCGTGGTATTTATGCCCTGGGTGGTGCGCCAGAAGCGGCGGAGCGGGCTGGTTTTAACATTACCGCTATCCAAATCTTTATTTATGCTTTTGTAGGTTTTTTGGCTGGGGTTAATGGGATTGTCCATACCGGTCTGATTCAAATAGCCAACCCACAAACTATTGTCGGTACCGAGTTGTTTGTTATTGCAGCCGTTGTCTTGGGTGGCGCAAGCATTACTGGTGGGCGTGGATCTGTGATTGGTACAATATTAGGTGTAGCGTTGGTTATTATTATGAACAACAGCCTTATTTTGATGGGGGTTTCCTCTACCTATCAGCGTGTAGTGGTAGGTTTAATCATTATTATTGGCACAGGGGTTCCAGCCTACCAGGCTTTAAGGTCTGAACGACGTCTTAAAGTGATTAGTGGTGAGTAATAGAAATGGAGTTGCGCAATATGTCTGATAATGAAATTAAAACTCAAAAAGATCCTGCGCCAGCCCCGCTGGCAAAGAAAAAAGGATTCAAGTTCCCTCAAGTAGATAGAACCCTGGCGCGTTTATTTTTTATTACTATAGGTATCTTTGTGGTGTTAAGCCTTATCTTGCCCACAAAATTTCCCACAGCCGCCAGTTTTGATGCCATGTCGGTACAGTTTCCGGAAATTGGGCTGCTTGCAATCGCGATTATGATTACAATGCTAACGGGTGGAATCGACCTGTCGGTAACCAACATTGCTCTCTTATCTGGTATTCTGGCTGCCACAACAATGACAAAAATTATTCAGCCAAATACACTTGTTCCTGACGCCCAAGCATATCCGGTAATTTTATTAGCTATTGCTGTGTCAGTAGTGGTGGGTTTACTTTGCGGTTTGCTGAACGGTATTTTGGTTGCGGTCGTAAATATTACCCCGATTCTAGCAACCCTTGGAACAGGGACACTATTTTCTGGTTTTTCTATTGTTATTACTGGGGGAACGGCGGTATTCGGTTTTCCACAACAATTTCTTTTTCTTGGAGAAGGGAATATCTTTAACATACCCATGCCGCTCATTCTTTTTGCTGGGGTAGTGATTGCTTTCTGGCTTATCCTGAATAATACATCTTTTGGCATTAAACTTTATATGATGGGCTCAAATCCAAAGGCGGCACGCTTTTCTGGGGTTGATAATAAATGGATGCTTATTCGTACATATGTCCTGAGTGGATTATTAGGCGCATTAGCTGGTTTACTCATCATTGCTCGTACCAATAGTGCCAAGGAGGATTATGGATCCTCCTATGTGTTACTTGCAATCCTGATTGCTATCCTGGGAGGGGTAAACCCATCTGGAGGATTTGGGCGTATTGCTGGTTTGGTTTTGGCTGTCCTTTCCTTACAATTTCTCTCCACAGGTTTAAGTATGCTGCTTATTGGTATCAGCGGTAGCAATTTCTTCAAAGAATTTGCTTGGGGAGCGGTACTTGTGATTTTTATGGCGATTGATTATTTTAGCATTCAACAGCGTCTGCGCAGCGGTCAAGTCAATAAAATTGTCAAACAAGTAGAGTAGTGAGACAATTGAGGTGTACGTATGAAAATTGACGGAAAAAATTACCGGACGATCTGGCTTAATCCAGACGATTCATCGGTTGTTCAGGCGATTGACCAGCGGTTTTTACCTTATAGGCTTGTGATTGAGGACTTACGTACAGTGCAAGAAGTGGCTGTATGTATTAAGGAAATGCATATCCGCGGTGCAGGATTAATCGGTGCAACGGCTGGTTATGGAATGTTTATTGCAGCGATCCATGCGCCGCGTAATTCTCCAGAAGCTTTTATGAAATCAATAATTGCAGATGGCGAAGTATTAAAAGCGACCCGCCCGACGGCTGTAAACCTAGAGTGGGGAGTTCATCGACAGATCGATGCCATGCAAGCAGAAAATAGCATTGAAGAAAAAATTAAAGCTGCGGGTGAAATGGCTCAGAGGATCGCCGATGAGGATGCTGAATTTTGCCGGCGCATTGGAGAGCATGGCGTACGTATCATCGAAGAAATCAGCCACCGTAAAAAAGGCGACACGGTTAACGTCTTAACACACTGTAATGCCGGATGGCTGGCTTTTGTGGATTATGGTACTGCGACAGCACCCATTTACGCTGCTTTCGATCGTGGTATGAAAGTTCATGTATGGGTTGATGAGACCCGCCCTCGCAATCAGGGTGCTCGTTTAACCGCTTGGGAATTAAGCCAGCATGGTGTTCCGAATACACTTATTGTTGACAATGCCGGGGGCCATCTCATGCAACATGGCATGGTGGATATGGTTATCACGGGTACTGACCGTACGACTTATACGGGTGATGTTGCCAACAAGATAGGTACTTATCTGAAAGCTCTGGCAGCGAAAGATAATGATATTCCTTTTTATGTGGCTTTGCCATCTTCAACCTTCGATTGGAAAATGCAAGATGGTGTAAAAGAAATTCCAGTTGAAGAACGAGATGCTACAGAAGTAAAATATATCGAAGGTTTACTGGGAAAAGACATTAAACCTGTCTTGCTGACAACAGAACATGGGCATGCGGCGAATTATGGTTTCGATGTAACTCCAGCACGCTTAATTACCGGTCTAATTACCGAACGTGGGATCTGCGCGGCTTCTGCAGAAGGTGTTCTTGGCCTTTACCCAGAAAAAAGACAGCAATAGGTAAAATATTTATATCTATGACTTTTCGTTGAAGATGAAAGGAGAATACTTTCTATGACTGAATATAGACCTCTTACCGAAAAAACGCTTATTGATTATATCAAATCTCGTCCAGCGATGGCAAAGAATTTTCCTGACCCAAGCAATCTTACGATTAAAGAGGTTGGGGATGGAAATTTAAATCTTGTTTTTATCGTTGAATCTCCTAACAAACAAAATGCGGTAGTAATTAAGCAGGCGTTGCCTTATCTGCGTGTAGCCGGTGAATCTTGGCCTCTTACTCGTGAACGGATGCGCTTTGAATCGTCTGCATTAATGAAACATAACGAACTAGCTCCTGGGTTGGCACCCGTTGTATACGATTACGATGATGACATGTCGGCGGTCTGTATGGAATATCTCGGCAAGCATGATATTATGCGCAAACCAATGGTGGCGCGTAAGCGTTTCCCGAAGTTTGTAGATCATATCTCGACTTTCATTGCCAATACGTTATTTTATACATCTGATTTGTATTTAACAGGATTGGAGAAAAAAACCCTTCAAGCGAAATTTATCAATCCTCATCTAAACAAAATCCAAGAAGACTTTGTGTTTACAAATCCTTATATGGAATCTCCTGAGAACAGATGGAATCCACTTTTAGATAAAGAGGTCAAGGATATTCGAAGTAACGCAAAGCTTAAGATCATAATAGGTGAAGTTAAAGAGACCTATATGGCTCATGCTCAAGCGTTGATCCATTCCGACTTGCACACCGGAAGCATTATGGTTAACGATACAGAAACGAAAGTGATCGACCCTGAGTTTGCATTCTATGGTCCCATGGGCTATGATATCGGTGCTTTAATTGCTAATTTAATTATCAATTATCTTTCTCACTATGCTCATACACCGGATGTAAAAGAGCGTACGGATTATCAAGCGTATATTATTGAAACTGTAATCGCCATTTGGAATGAATTTGAGCACAAGTTCGAGAAATTATGGGCTGAGAACAATCGGGGTGAACTCGTTCCTATGAAATATTGGGATTTTCCTGGTGGCAGTGAAGCATTTGCAGAATATCGTCGGCGTTATATTAAGAATATCTTCTTTGATACCGTAGGACATGGTGGCTGTAAAATTCTGCGTCGCATGATGGGGATTGTCAGCGTTTGGGATATTACCAGTATTGAAAGCTTTGAAAAACGTGCTCTACCCGAGCGTTTAGCCATGCGCATAGGAACACGATGGCTTTTGGAGCGCGAAAATATCAAGAACATAAATGATATGATTGGAGTTGTACTCGAAGAGTCTAAAGGTTATTAAAAACAAAAATATTTAAAATTATTAAGAGGGCGACCATATAAATCGCCCTCTTTTTTGTTTGTCATGTTAGTTTATAAATGACTGAGTAACACCATTGGTTTTACATACGCGCAGAATTTCTTCATCTGTCAAACCTCCGTCAGTTTTGCCTAATTGGAGGTTAAGCATTTCAAAACGTGCCGCAGCTTCAGCATATTCCACCAGGTCTCCGGCTTTAAGGACACTAATATTGGATCGACTGACTGTACCATGCCGTTGCCAAACTACCAGACGATGAATCTTCATCATTTCAAGAGTGGCAATCATTTGTTCTGAAGTTCCAGGAACTTGGAATGGAACAATGCCTATACCTTCTGGAAAGACGCAGATAGTTTCTGGTTCCCAGCGTATTAACCTGAGAGTCATTTTCAATGTACTATCATATTCTGGTTTATGGCTGAGATATGTGATATCTAATGGTTGTGCATGAACAATTGCGTGGTAATCGAACGAGTTTGTGTCAACATGATAGTTATGAACTGCGAGGTGAGAATTATATTCGATTGTCGGTAGGATATGCGGATCCGCTGCATAGAGCATACCCATTTCACCGCCATTTTCAACTTGCACTGCGCAGAGAGTTGTTTCGGGACTTTGAGCAATATCCCGCATACGCTTTCCTGTTCCTGTGAAAATTATCCATCCTTTTGAAAGGGCAGGGGATATAACCGGTAGGCTGATTTTTGCAACCGGTTTGAAAAGATGATCGAAACCATATAGCTCTCGAACAAAGACGGAAATATTACCGGCAGATCCTTCAACAGAACCGAGTTCCGATATTTCCTGACCTGCCTTACCAATTTCTTTTATGATTGTATTGAAGTCAAAACGACTTGTGTTAGACATCTGTCTTAAAATTCTCCTTAAATTAATGAGGTTGATTGAATGACCCTTTGTAACCGTATCTATATATTATGGTATAATTTTCCATGTAGGATACTAGTTAATACTGTTATTATATTTTACTCTAAAAACAATTGAAAGGATTTTCTATTATGGCTAAAGAAAAAATCGCTTTTCTCGGTCTCGGAATTATGGGTTCTAACATCGTTAGAAACTTGCTTAAAACCGGTTATCCAGTTACTGTCTATAACCGGACTGCCAGTCGAGCAGAACCTTTAGTTCAGGTAGGAGCTCACCAAGCTGCATCCCCTCGCGAAGCGGTTGCAGATGCAGAAATAATCATGATCATGCTCAATGATGATACTGGTATAGAAGAAGTAGTTTTTGGAAAAAATGGTGCTTTAGAAGGTGTAAAATCTGGGCAGATTGTGGTTGATTTAACAACGTGTATGCCCAAAACTTCTCTCCGGGAAGCTACTGCATTCAATTCAAAAGGGGTTGAGTTTTTGGATTCCCCAGTCTTTGGAAGTAAGGGCGAATCGCGTGATGGCGGTCTTTGGATTGTTGTTGGCGGTAAAAAAGAAGTATTTGATCGAATAATGCCCATCTATAAAGTTATTAGTGCAACGCAGCATTATATGGGAGAGAATGGTAAAGGATCTTCCATGAAACTTGTAGGCAACTTGGTGGTGGCAGCCCAAATAGAAGCCCTGGGTGAGGCAATGACATTGGCTGTCAAAGCGGGCTTGGATCCAAAAGATGTTCTGGGTGTCTTGGATGTAACCGACTTTAAGTCACCCATTTTCAGCGGAGTAGGTAGAGCTCTCTGTAAACGGGATTTTAGTCCATCTTTCTATTTGAAATTAATGCTTAAGGATGCGAATTTGATCGCTGCCTATGCACAGGAATTAAATGTAGCTACACCTTCGGCTGCAGCGACCCGTGAAGTAATCAAGGCTGCCGTCAACAAGGGGTGGGGTGAGGAAAATGCTTCGGCATTTATTAAAGTCCTTGAGCAGATGTCAGGTGTAGAAGTTAAAGCCGAAATATAAACAATCCCAGTGAGGGACAAATCATATCTCGTATAAACCGGTATATTTAACAGTTAATAAGGAGTAATGACTATGAAAAAAATACTAAATAAGCCTGCCGATTTTGTTCCAGAAATGTTAGATGGGTTAGTAAAAGCACACCCGACAATGCTCTCCTATGCAGCTAATGATCTACATTGTATTGTACGTGCTGACTCACCGGTGCCAGGGAAAGTTGGTTTAGCTACTGGCGGTGGTTCAGGACATTTGCCGGTCTTCTTAGGTTATGTTGGTAAGGGTATGTTGGATGGCTGCGCAGTTGGGGATGTTTTCCAATCTCCAAGTGCTGAACAGATGTATGAAGTAACCAAACAAATTAGCAGTGGAAAAGGGGTTGTCTATATCTACGGTAATTACGGCGGCGATGTAATGAATTTTGATACAGCCGCTGAGATGGCGGATATGGATGATATCAAAGTCCGCACTGTTTTAGTCAAGGATGATGTAGCATCAGCTCCTCCAGAAGAAGCCGCTCGGCGCCGTGGTGTAGCGGGTATGGTATTTGCCTTTAAGATCGCTGGTGCAATGGCAGATAAAGGTGGTTCCCAAGATGATGTCGTGCGTGTAACCGAGAAAGCTTTGGCTAATCTTCGGACTATGGGTGTTGCACTGTCTCCTTGTACGGTTCCGATGGCTGGCAAACCAACCTTCACGATTGGTGAGGACGAGATGGAGATTGGAATGGGTATCCATGGCGAGCCTGGAAAAAAGCGTGAAAAACTCCAGAGCGCGGACGAAATAACACAGCGTATGGTGGATGCTATCTTGGAAGACCTGAAACCGGCTGCGGGAGACCGTCTAGCTGTTATGGTCAACGGTCTGGGTGCAACCCCACCAGAAGAGCTTTATGTCATCTTCCGCAAAGTGAACCAGATGCTTACTAGTAAAAAGATTGAAGTTTACAGGGCTTATGTTGGCGAGTTTGCCACATCCATGGAAATGGCTGGTGCTTCTTTAACTTTATTACGTTTAGATAATGAATTAGCAGAATTGCTGGATTATCCGGCTCATACACCGTTTTTCAAGCAGTTTTAGTTTGGGCTAGAATCGATATTTCAGATGAAATGTGATGGGGGCGACTCACTGAGCCGCCCCATCAAGATATAAGGAAGGACTGATCTATGAGTGATAGTATAAATAGCTCAGCAATTGTCGATGCAATGAAACGTGCCGCACAAGCTTTAAAGGCAAATGCCGATATATTTACTGTATTAGATCAAGCAGTAGGAGACGGCGATTTAGGTATCACGATGACAAAAGTTGGCGATGGTTTATTGGAATATGTCCAATCGACTCCCATTAGTGATATTGGTAAATGGCTAGCAGGAGCTGGAATGGCTGCCAATCGTGCTGCTCCATCTACGATGGGGACTTTGTTATCAACCGCGTTAATGCGATCCGGAAAAGAGGTAAAAGAGAAGACGGAACTAAGTCTTGATGACCTTAAAGCTATGTATAAGGCAGCCGATATTGGAATCCAAGAACGTGGCAAAGCTCAACTGGGAGATAAAACCATAATTGACGCCCTCCATCCAGCGAGTGAGGCATTTAGCACTGCACTTGATCAAGGAAAATCCCTTCAAGAGGCAGGGAAAATGAGCCTACAAGCGTCTGAAGCAGGACGGGACTTGGTGACACCTCTGCGCAATAAAGTGGGGCGTGCTAGTTGGGTTGGAGAACGCACAGTAGGAAAAGTTGACCCGGGTTGTGCTGTGTGTGTTGCCTTGATTAAAGCATTAGTCGAATAGGAGTGGTGATGAGTACATTATCAGATTTACAACAGAAAAATCCACATATCCAGATTCTGCCAATAACAGATATAAGTTTTGCAAAGTATGGCAAGGTTCTTTCTGGTATTAATGCAGATAAGGCGATTTCCGAAGCACGGAGGATGTGGAAGGTTGCCGATGGTGTGGATTATGCCGTTTCAGTACCTGAATTTGAAGCAGATAAAGCATTGGTTGATATGCTTTCAAAACGTATGTATGGAGGATTACCTGTTGAGATTGGATGGGTATTTGGGCGTAATAATGTTCTTAATGGATTGGAATACCATCAGGGGAGTGAAGTGATTTTTGCTCTCGAGGATGTTGTTCTCCTTGTGGCATTGGCAAACGAAATCGTTTGGGATCCAGATGCTCATCTGGATACAAAACATGTAAAAGCTTTTTATGCCCCAAAAGGGAGCAACGTTGAGATGCCATCTTGGTGTATGCATTTTGTACCGGTAAATGTTAGTAAGAAAGCTGGCTTTTGTAATATCTTTGTCCTTCCGCGTGGTACTGGCACACCTTTAGATTTTACCCCACCTCCAAGCCCAGAAGGGAAGTTGCTTTGCGGTAACAATGTCTGGTTATTGGCGCATCCTGACGCGGGTACGAATAATTATCCGGGTTTGGTAGGAGAAAATGTATTTATCAACCAACTTGATTAATTGAGTTGGTTGTTCTTATGTTGATCGCAGTACCTTTCTTTCCCTAATACAGTAGAAAGGAACTGCGATCTTTTATTATTCTGAACAAAAAAATACCCTTACCTCAAATTATTTTTACCAAACACCCCCCATAAAAAGCTTCTTGCAAATCTATCTGAAATAGTTTATCGGTTATTTTGATATAGATAAAAAGCAGGGCTACTACCTGCCAAATTTGTGGCAAAAGATTGAAATAATATTGTCGTGCCATCATTTGATATTACCGATAAATCCGAGAGATCATCTCCAGCAACTCCATTTTGAGTACTTGAGATTCTTTCTGTACTGCCGGTTAAATAGTCATGGAGATAAACATCCCAATTTTGATTATCATCTCCACTTGCTAACGTATCTGCAAGTGACTCAAATACAATATAACGTCCATCTGTACTTATGCTTGGACGGTCAGATATGAAATTCCCCTGTTTACCGTCAGATGCCTTTGAAACGAGACTCATTTTGCTTTCAATGATGTCATAAACAAAAACATCCATAACACCATTTTCATCTTTCTCAACAAGATTACTGGCATAAGATGCGAATACGATAAACCTTCCATTTGCTGAGATTGTAGGTTGCAAAGAATCACCGTTTGCTGGTTGGTCGTCAAGACCCGTCGAGATTAAGCGAGTTTCCTTGTTTTTATTATCATACATAAAAATATCCTGGTAATTGTTTCTATCTGCGGAAGTGAGATTCGATGCTTGAGATGAGAATACAATGAAACGTCCATCTGCTGATATAGACGGGTGATAAGAATTGTGATTTCCTGGTTTACCATCTGATGTATTTGATATAAGCTGCATGGATCCCATATCCCTGTCTTTAAGATAAATATTCCATTCGTTATTACTAGCGCCTGGAACAAGGTTATTAGCTTTAGATTGAAATACAACAAAACGCCCGTTGGTGCTAAGAGCCGCAGCATAAGAATTATCATTTGCAGGTGTTCCATCAATTGCTTGAGAAATTCTTTCGATGGCACCTGTCTGATTATTATATAGGAAGATATTTGAAATATTATGGGGCTTTCCTTCGGTTAAATCATTCACTTCAGATTGGAACACCATCACATGTCCATCTGAAGAGATAAGAGGTGCTGAAGGATGTGTATATCCATTGATGATCGATCGGATTTTACCGTTGTTTCGGTCAAAAAGGAAAATTTTACCCATATCATCAGAATTGTCAACAGCATTAAAAGCTAAGAATGCGATAAGCCTTCCATCGGATGAAATAGACGGAGGATGACTGACCTCATTAAGCCGGTCATGAATGCAAAGATTAGTAAGGCGCGTCAATGTGCCAGTTCTGGGAAAAATCAATTTGTTTTGTTTTTTTTCTTTAATAATAGAAAGAGATTCTTGGGCGCGCCCATTTACCAGAAAAAATCCGGACAGGGTTATGCAAACCATAGATAGAAAAATAAATAAGATTATTGGGCGTCCCAGTTGGCTTCTGAGATGTTTCCAAGACGAATTAAGTTTAACGATTAGATGATGAAACATGGGCGAACCTCCATACGTTCGCCCATTATGATGCAAGAGAAGTGCCAGTTATATTAATTTCCTTAGCTAAGGAAAATTACATCAAAAATTAAATCCACTAAGAACAATAACACTGGTTATGCCAACTTATATTTACTCTGTTCCTGATTCATTATTAGGTGTTGCAACGCGTGCCCTGGAACGTTCTTTAAATATTTCTACTACTGCCGGAAGAACAGAGATAATTATAATAGCGATAACCACTAGCGAGAAATTCTTCTGCACGATCTCTAGATCGCCGAAGAAAAATCCACCTAGTAAGAAAATTGTAACCCATGCAATTCCGCCGATAACATTGTAAGCAATGAAATGGGAATAGGTCATGGCTCCAACACCTGCTACAAAAGGAGCAAATGTGCGGATAATTGGGATGAAACGTGCAATGATAATAGTCTTGCCTCCATGGCGCTCATAGAATGCATGGGTACGGTCAAGATATTCCTTCTTGAGGAATCGAATATTTCCTGCAAAGGCGCGTGGTCCAATATAATGTCCAATCCAATAATTTACCGTATCCCCGAGGATCGCTGCACCTGCCAAGAGAATAAAAAGGATTTTAATATCTAACACATCCATACCTGAATTCTGTGCATTCCAACCGGCAAAAGTACCGGCAGCGAAGATGAGCGAATCACCTGGCAAAAATGGAGTTATCACAAAGCCCGTCTCCATAAAGATGACCGCAAATAAAAGCAGATAAGTCCATGTCCCATAGGTACGAATGACATCTGCCAGAACCTTATCCAGGTGAAGAAAAATCTGAACCAACTGTAAAATAAAATCCATAGAACTCCCTCAAATATTAGGCGGGATTGGCATGAGAGTTTGCCGCTGCCGCAGAATGAAAAGACCTTCTTAATTTATGATTAATAAGAACTAAAATGAATAAGAAGAAAAATACCAAAATAATTAAACCGAAAGGGGCTAGATGTCCTAGTTGGATCAAGTAAGTAAAGTTCGATTTCAAACCGCTTAGATTCGCTAATTCAGCCCAAACGAGGAACACCGCAAGCGTATTCCATGTACCATGAAATAGGATAGCGATTAGATAGCTAAAAGTGAAAGGAAGAATCTTGTGCTTTGCGCCAGGTCGCCGGTTTCCCCAACTGAGGGCTATACCCCAGCCGGTTAAGCCACAATTGAAGGTGTGTAAGAGGCTGGCAGCAGAGCGTGCGACGACAACCGTCCACCATTCTGCTGGAGCGCTAGCAAGTAGGAGACTTTCAAATAAGGCATACCCTGCACCACTTAATAAACCCAATTGAAATCCTTCCATTGGTGTAATACCCCGTGATAAAAGAATCCAAATGCCTATGGGTTTAATTCCTTCTTCGATCAGCGGTACAATAATACCTGCAAAAAGAATGATTGCGACCAGTATCCAGGGATTCAGGATATAGGGAGCAAAGATTTTGAGGAGACCTTCCTGATTTGTAGGGTGAGATGATAATAACTGGTGGTAAAGATTGCCTAGTTGTACTTGCCAATCAGGCTGGATAACAAAGAATACCATACCAATAATTACAAAGATGATAAGCATAATGATTTCTGCAATCATGATTAGAAAAGGACTCAGTGTCATACCAGTGGTCAAAACTCCCCAATCCCGGTAGTGGGAGACAAGAGGCAATTTCCAGGTTCCAATGAGGTAAAATATTAAGATTGGTATTCCGATACCAATGATATGTAGAATTGGAAGTAATAACTTTACTGATAATCCTTCTGTAGAAAGATGGCTTCCAGATAACAAAACGAGTGGGAATGTTATTATGCTGCTAAGAAGTATCCACCCTGCCCACGAGTTGAATTTTAATGGAGAAGCTATATCCTCTGCTTTGCGCATATGGTGCCGTACAACAAAATATATAGAAGGTAACTGAAGAAATCCCATGAATCCTAAACCAGCCACCATTAAAAATATATTTGTGATAGCTTTATTCTCCATCCTTCCACTATTCATGGAAGGATTTCCTAACTCAACAACTCCAATAATTAGAATAAGTATCGCAATGCTCCACATACAAATACATGCGATGATATTTAAAACAATTTGGCAAATCGAAAGCCAATTATAATTCGGTGGTTTCTGTTGTGAGGAGGTAATTTGATTTTCCAAAGATATGATTTCTGAAAGAGGGAAATGCGATTTGTCATAACCCCTCTCCACAGCGTGGAGAGGGGTTATTAAATGAATTTACTGTTCGGTAATTTCGATGCTTTCGATTGCATCTCCCGCGGGTGCATTGGGATTCTGTTGTGGGTCGCGCGGCGTTAATTTCTTGACTACATCCATTCCAGATTCGACCTTGCCAAAAATTGTATAATTTCCATCCAATTTTTTGACAACGTCTGCTGGTATACCTTTGTAAGTGATAAAGAACTGGCTGCCATTGGTATCGGCACCTGAATTTGCCATACCAACGACCCCTTCTTCTCCGAAAGTCAAACTAGGATCAATTTCGTTCTTGATCCGGTAACCGGGCCCACCTACACCGGTACCAAAAGGATCCCCTGTTTGTGCTACAAAGTCGGTAATAACCCGATGGAATGTAACCCCATTATAAAAACCCTCTTTTGTTAGAAAGACAAAGCTATTCACAGTAACAGGTGCTTTGTCTGCAAACAATTGAATAACAATATCACCTTTTTGGGTTTTTAAAGTAGCTTTGTAGGTTTTTTTAGGATCAATCGTCATTGCTGGACAGTCGAAAGATTTGACATTACCAAGTTTCTTGATATACGAGGTTAATCCATCAACACTGATATCACCATTGTAATATATGCCGTTGATTGCCAAGGCTGGTGTACCTGGGATACCGAGATTGGCGGCATCTTCATAGGCTTTCTGTGCAATATTGGCGATTTTTTCACTGGTTAAGTCTTCGGTAAATTTCTTTTCATCTAAACCTAAACCAGAGGATGCCTTAATGAGCCAAGCTTTGAAATCATCTACACTCATCCCGCTCCACTCTTGCTGCTTTTCCATTAGAACATCATGCATTTCCCAAAACTTGCCTTGTAACCCCGCTGCTTCAGAAGCCTGGGTTGCTAACGCGGCTTTGTCGTGGATGCTGATCAAGGGGAAATGGCGGTAGATAAAACGAACATCTTTATTTTCTTTAATTAATTGAGCCATCACGGGCTCAAGCTTTGCGCAGTACGGTCACATGAAGTCGCTGTATTCGAGGATGGTTATCTTAGCTTCTTTGTTACCAAGCATCCATTCATCATCCTTCACGGGCGGGAAAGGGGATCCGGCTTTCACACAATCTGGTTTAGGGGCTTGTGGTCCTTGATCTTGAGGTTGAATCGACTCTTTTGTTGGTTGTGCTCCAGAATCAGGGGGTGCTGTTGGTTCCTGAGCATCCTTTATTATTTCCGCTGTTGGTACTTCTTGTCCCACCTTAGTAGGTAGCGGCACGGGTGCATTCGGTTGGCAGGCAGAAAGCAGGATCGCTGCCAGAATGAATACAGGAATAACACGAATAAGCAATAACCGATATTTCATTAATGTATCTCCTTGTATAGGATTTTTCCAATTTTACCAGACTTCTAAGATTTAGGGAGAGACGTTCCTCACCCAATTAAGCATACGATCACAACCATTATCGCAATGATAACGAACGTGAAGCATCCCCATGTTGTGCGATAATAGATGCGGTTATAGAGGGCGCGTTGTGGATTAGTTACCCAGCCCCACCCCCGCGGTGCCTTCAGACCCAAATTTTGGCGAACAAAACGTTTGACGGATACTCTGGCCCCAATACGTTTACTAATGGAAGGTTTTCTAAATCCTAACATAGTTTACAATTATAACATAACCTTAAGAATCACAATTATTTGTTTACAGCCTTTGAGAAACTGATATCATATTAGATGTATGATAGAATCGGTACTCATGATCCATCCACTTTCAATGGAGGAAAAAA
>JBAXBF010000031.1:0-17826 GCA_037142095.1 Chloroflexota bacterium | reverse complement strand
TGCCGGTTCTTTGGATCGATGAAAAAAGGGGGACGATATCTTACCTTTAGAGAGGGAGCACATTCATCGATGGAAACCCAATGATTTTTCGAATTTAATGCCTTTAGAAAGTCGGCATCTGAGAGGTCAGTTGAATTAAATTGAACCGCCAGACGTCCTACCGTATGCTTAAAATAATTTACCATCCGGTGTTTGGTTTTTTTCAATATCAATCGATTTGAGAGAACTTTATGCACCATCATCTCATGGAATTCAACCATGTTGCAAGAGAATCCTTTTGGACTTCACTTTACGATAAATACTGCGGAAAAATTGGTCTCGGGGCATGACCGTTTTGTAAAGGGCACGCAACCATACAGAGACAAGATAACCGAATTCAGGTTTGTAATGCAGCGACTGGAAGATTTGTTTCCAGACAAGTTCAGTTTTACCAGTATTAAGCAGACATAATCCAGCCCAAAGATGCAAACCAGCATAGGCGCGCATTTCAAGAGAGCGAATATGAGGCGAAGTCGAAGGATCAGAAAATACTCTTTCCATCAACCATTTACGCGGTTTTATCAATCCCAGGGTCGTCTCAGGGTTTAATGAAGAAGAGACCGGACTGATGTTATATTTTGCAACAATTTCAGGGATCGCTTGGACCGGGTAAACTAATCCTAAGCGCAACCAGAGTTCAAATTCACCTACACCTAACGTCCAGTCATCCCGCTTCAAACCAACTTTATGAAGACACTCTCGCCGGAAGAAACTTGAAGCAAAGGGCGGTGTAATTTTATGACATAAATAATTCTCAATGTTAAAAGACGGAGGGTATCCATCTTCTCCTATGATATTACCATCAATATCTGTCGTATAATATCCCCCATAAATGGCAGCCACACCAGGGTGCAGAGCCATATTTTTTACTGCCCATGAAACCGCCCAAGGTAATAGTTCATCATCTGACCAACAACTGCCAATAATCTCACCACTACAGCGTCTCAGGGTACGAAAAAAAACTTCTTCAGGATTCTTATCTTGCGATGAAACTAAACGAACTTGATGCGGATATCGTCTTTCATATTCCTTTAAAATTTCTAGGGTACCGTCCGTAGAGGCTCCATCTTGAATGACATATTCAATATTGGGATAGTCTTGATTCAAGACACTCTCGAGACAACGCCGGATTGAATACACCCGGTTTTTGACCATTGTACAAATTGAGACGCAAGGAGTTAAGTCGTTCATTATCCCACTAAATATTAAGATAAATAATCACGCCAGCCGGGATGAGGTTTAAAATCCAGAAAACGATCATCAGAATCGAGCGATTTTTCAAGCGATTTGGATAAAGAAAGAATCTTAATTTTTTCGATTGAGTCGATTAAACCTTCTGCCAGCATACGCTGAATCCACTTAAATTTTTTCCAATCAAATCCCATGATACGTGTGGCGACTATATCAACTGCCAAAGGGTGAAAGCCAGCGAGCAAAATTCCCGCTTCTTTAGCATCTGGTGAAATTGGACCATCGTTCTCGCCGCCAACGATACCATCAATGACGCAGAAAAACTTACGTTGAGGTTTTTCCTGGAGTTTCCCATCTCGATCTGCAAAGATGGCAATCCGCATTAAATCAACCACCATTCGCCATGCACTATCATTACCATACCAATTACCACCATCTAAAATTTGCCTATCTGGTGATGTAATTCGAATTCGTGGTTTTAAGAAAGTACGGTAGGTTTTAGCGACCAATCCATAGATCTGGTCCAAGAAAATATATTTATGAGATAAAAGAACATCAAAGAGAAACCTCTGGCCTTTTACCAGTAATTTCTCCTTTTCTGACAATATCCCAGATGGAAATTGATCGCCACCTTCTTCGGGAGTACCCAAAGTATAGTGAATAAGATAATTTTTATCGGTTGTAATTCCTACCAAACCTTTGGCATTCAGGGTAACTCCGACTTTCTTATGCACTTTTAGTTTTGGGACGGAAATAACAACATCCGAATTCAACGCGGATCGAGATATACAATAATTATGAATATCACCATGATGGTTCAAAATTGTCTTTTGACGATCATAGTCAGCCCCATAAAGACTCTGGTGATTCTTGAACCCGTGGAAAGCACTTTGATTCCCCAAACTGACAATCGTATCGCCAGATAGGTCTCCAGCCAATGGATGACGTCTTTTAGTATAAGCTGCTAAATCACCAACCTGCTGCTCAAGCCAGAAAGGACGCAAGTCAAGTATATCAATATCAAATCGATATCGATCCCAATAAAGCTGTTGGATTGTCTCCAGTTGAGTAACATGTAATAGTTCCTGCCAATTACAATCCATTTGAGGAGAGTCTGCAATAATGATTTTTCCTTCACCATGTAATGCGATGTACACATAATCGATAATCGCCCGCAAGACAGAAGGATGGGTAATAATCGAATACAGATTGTCTCCATGCGAATGACGGCTGACAACAAAATTGGGTTTTATAAGCACCTGATTTCCAGGCACAACTAGGCAACCAAGTGGATTCCAAGATTGCAATCCTTCATGCTGACTGTCTAGATTTAATAATTTCAGAAGGTTGCGAATTCCTTCATAGGCGGGATTATTCGCTTCCCCTATTTGTCCAATCTTATACTCAGGATAACTCACATGAGGGTGATAAGGAGCAACCTGACAATATTGAGGAGTACCCTGCCAAATAGCCACCCTAAGATCTGAAAACCCATTCCATAAAATGGTCATAAAGATGTTCTCTTTTAAGGCAATTGATTCAAGCGCGGATCACGCCAATCAAGATTGCATATTATCCAGCGAAACTTACCAGTCGGACTGCGCTCAAAATCGTCCACTTGTTCAAAATGAAAAGTCGTTTGTTTTCCAAATAAAACGCGTAATCCATTTTCAATATCTGACTTTTCTTTATCCAGAAGGCTATCATGTTTACTGGCTGTCGCAGAAAACCGGATATCTATCTTTCCAGGTTGATTTTGAATAAACTGGATTTCATGAATCAACTTTAGATCTTTCAAAGGGTATGTCACGATAGCAGGTGAGATCCAGCCGCGTTCTAAGCTATATAAATATTCTTCCAGCCTCCCACCTAGATTCATCAAACGGGGAAAGTAAGATATCTTGCAATCAGGACAATCTGTCTGATCTACTTGCAACGCCGTATCTGTCATTCTGTAACGGATGAATGGATTGATATGGTTATAAAGGTTCGTTCCAATAATCTCTGAAGTAAGCGGATCCACTTCAACAAGTGCATATTGAGGCAGTACGTGATACTCTCGCCGGTGTTCGCACCAACCAGCCAAGACAGTTCGTTCGGCACAACCATAATGGGCGTATATATTTGAATTTTGAAAAACGGACTGAATCATATCCAACTGCCAATCGTAAACATCCTCCGAAGCAAGAAGGATCGCCTTTGGCTGGGGGAATTTTATCCCATTACTATAAATTTCCCTTGCCAGAAGGTAAAGCGCACTGGGATAACCATGAAAAAAATCCATCTTCCGACGAGCTATTTCTTCCGCATAATAACGAATATGTTCAGGTTTAAGGTGTAGAATAGAACAACGCACGGAATTTTGTTCTGGATACTCTTCCATTAATCTGCCAGACTTTGTCAAACCACGAAACTCAACGCGTTTTGACTCTGCAGGTTTGTAACCTACTCGATCCCACTGATAACAAATTGAAGCCCATTCCCTGGAGTGGTCTTGCTCTGAATGATAAAACTGGAGCGGTAGTCCTGTAGTACCAGAGGTATGAGAATGTTCTAGCTTTTGACTCTTCCATGATTCAGCTAAGATATTCTTGTATTGGTTCCGGAATTCTTTTTTAGTAATCGTTGGTACTATCTTTTCGAATTGTTCTATTGATGTCAAATTAGCAATCTCACCCAGACTCAGCCGTTCACGATAGTAAGGACTTTCCTGGACTGCCTTCTGCAAAAGATCCCTGATCCGTCCAAGTTGATAATCTAATAAATCGTTGCGGCTCCAAGATTCTGATGTTTTATAGAAAGCGTACCATCCCCAAAAATTCTTACCCGAGCGGGTAACGTGGGGCGCTAAAGATAAAAGTTTGCGCGCCAAATATTCTGTGAGTGGATAACGTGTAAGCAGTGATTTTAAATCGGGGATAAGTGAATTTGCCATAATCGATAATCGTCAAGTTCCCTATCTTATGACTCAAAAATGATCGAAAGAACCTAAGATTATGAAGCGACTTGAAGACGGTTCTTTTTTAGAAAGTACTGTACTAAAAACACCATCATGATAAAAAACATGAAATAAGTTACATCTGAAACGAAAGCCGCACCGATTATGCCATATTTCGGCACAATAAATATGTTCAGAAATATATTTGTTATACCGGCAAAAAGGAACGGGGAAATAGCATAGACGGGCATTCCAGAAGCACCAAAAATGACACCGGTCGTCATACCCAAAGAGAGGAAAAAGATCCCTGGCAGTAGCCATAAGAAGGGTTCCAGAGCAGGCAAATAGGAATTCCCATATAATAATAACAAGCACGGCTTAGCAAAAAGCCAGGCAAAAACTACGAGAATTGAAATGAAAATTCCAACCATCAAAACAACAGTCTTATTGATTTTCCATTTTTCATTAGGATCATCCATCGGAGAAAGTTTCGAATTTAAGATAGAGCAAACAACCGGCGTAAATATATAGACCAGCCCAGCCATCGCCGATGCAACCGAGTAATAACCTACCTGATCCCTCATGAGGAAGTAGTTCACTATTAATATATCACCCCTTACCAACATATCGTTGAAGAAACTGCTCACATAAATTTTTAAACCATAAATACTTTGTTTCTTAAAAATACTCAGTGATAAAGTAGGAGGGCATCCCATTTTATACTGTAAGCGTAAATAAGTAAAAATGCATCCTAATACCAAGCCAGCCAATACAATGAGAAATACAATTTCTACATTGGCTTTTTTTGATAATATAATCAACATTGTGGAAATTAACACCAATAATTTATTCACCAAATCAATACAGTTGAAAGCCCAAATATCTTGAATACCGAGTAAAAGGTTCCGTAATAATATGTAGGCTAATCCAAATGGAATCCATAATAATGCGAGTATTAATAGATATCCTCCTACTGGCGCAAGATTAGAATTGAATTTAAAAAATAGTCCTAGCAGAACAGCCAGTCCACTACCAAGACCAAAACTTACTAAAAGACTGTTTCCAACCAAACCAGAAAGCCATTTATGATCTCTTGCCCCATAATAAGCGTTGGCAGTATGTAGTCCTAAGTTACCAAATTGCACTCCCAATGAACCCAAAGTGATGGCAACAGCATATATTCCTTTACCAGAAGGACCTAAAACCCGCGCAACGACCACGGAAGTGATAATTCCAAGTAAGATTGTTAATAACTGGATGATGTAGGTCTGGGTTACTTTTTGGGCAAGATCCGTATGGAATTTGCTTCTAAAAAGTGCCGAGTCTATCTCATCTTGATTCAATCCGACTTTATCAGCTCCAAAAAATAAATTTTTTATATTTTCTAAAAAAAATACAGAGACGCGTATCATATTTCCTACTACCAAATGGATATAATTTTTATGACCACCGGTTAATAAATTTCGAAATCATTTCTTCTGAATAAAAATACTTTACATATCTCGTCGAATAAATCCTTTCGCACACTTTTTTAGGAATTTTTATATTATTTAAAACATAGCGATATGAATCCGCATACCACTTACGAGTTGCATCATTTGAATAGATGACTCTAATCGGTTTATCGAGGTTAAGAAATGCGGGAATGGTCGAATCAAAATTATCTTTCAGATCTTCATACCTTAGAAGCAAAACGGAATTTTTACGCTGTGTGATTGTTATATATCCTTTGGAATAATTAAACGGATACCGGTAGATATCGATATTGAAAACTTCTTTCAATTCTTTATCAAACCAGGTATTGACATAGTTATCCATCTCGTCGAAATGATTAAAGCCATTAAGTAAATAATCAATCACTCTCTCTCCTTCCACCTGATTTTTTCTATTTATCAATTCCGGATGATCTCTCTGAATACTTTGGAATAATTGCGAGATGGCAAAACTGATCGGATCGCGCGCCAGGGTTATAATTTTCCAAGGGTAAGTTTCATGCGTATTGATTTGTTTATACAACATTTTACCGAGTTGAATCATGGCTGTAACTGTATCATCGTTATAACGACCATATTTCTTTTCAACTTCCAGAAGCATATTAGGGGAGATAAAGTGTACATGATAAACCAAAGTAGATAAAATCGATTCCGTTAGAGATGTATAAATAGAAGTTGAACCAACCTTACCCATCTGGTAAATTAATACAGGAGGATTATGTTCCACAACCAAGTAATTAAGTTTCATGTTTTCCAATCGATATTTTAGAAATATGATCACTTGAGCGGGAAGCAAAAATCTAGTCCATTTTTTCAAGAATGTGATGACAGGCCCTCTCCCAGTTTGCGCAAGCCAATGCAACACAAACCTCTTACAGAGAATACTAAAGTCCTCAGAAGATTTATTGATCATGCTCTCAGGAACCATTTTGAAATCAGCCAATGGTGGTTAATCCTATCTAATCTATTTTGAGGAATATCATATATAGATATTCAATGACACGTTTATTGCGCGCTCCGCCATTTCGACAACATGGTAGAGTCGAATATTGGTTATGATTGAAACAAAATGATGGGAATCAAATCCGTTTTGATACCCAATCCACTATTAAAGCAGTGCAATTATCATACCATTATAATTGTATGGTAGGAAAAAGAAGATCAGGATGTTCTCGACATCCTGATCTTATAAGATATTGATTTATCCAATAAATATGCTAAACTTGAGCAAATGTATCAATGAGTAATTTCACATCTCCACCCGCCGAATATAGAATCGGGCAAGTACAGCCATGTTTGACATACTCCATCACCTTGGCACGCGCCTCATCCGGCGTTCCCGAGGCAGTAATCCGGGTTATCAGTTCATCCGGAACAAAATGCTTTGCTTTTTGAATCTGCTCTTTTGTGGCAGGCCAGCCGAGTATGGATTGAATTTTGCCAACAATCTCATCCGATACACCCGATGCCTTGGCGATATGCGGTTGTTGGGCTAAATATTGGGTCAGCAGTTCGCGGGTTGTATCAATGGCTCTGTCATGATCACGATCCACTGAGCAGACAATCAATTGGGGACGGTCAACATCGTCTATTGTCCGCCCGGTTTTTCGTGCGCCTTTATCGAGCAATTCCAAAGCTTGATCGTTGTATTCCGCCGGTACGCAGTAATTTAGTACAGCACCATCACAAAGCTCACCGGTTAGTTCAATCATCTGCGGTCCGGTTGGTCCAATATAGATAGGCACATTCCGTGGTTCGCGACGTCCATGAACTACGTCTAATTCGATACCATTCACGTGAATAAATTCGCCATCAAAGCTTACCCGCTCCATATTCAGTAATCGCCGTAAAACAGTCACCGTCTCACGCATGGCAACCAAAGGTTTACTGCGGTTGATTCCAACATTCTTGGCTAGGGGATCCCACCATGCCCCGATGCCACAGATAACACGATTTGGCGCGAGGTCATCTAACGTTAGGAAGGTAGCAGCCAAAAGTCCAATATTGCGCGTCCAGTTATTGATCACCCCAGAACCAATTTTGATTCTATCTGTAACCGCCGCATAGGCAGCCATCGGTACAATGGCGTCTCGCACCAGACGCGATTCCGCCTGCCAAACCGCCTCAAAACCTTGCTTTTCGGCGTAACGAACATAATCTAACCCATCTCGTAAGTCATGGGCATCCTGTAAATAAAGTGCAACTCTCTGTTTTGTCATTGATCCTCCAAGAAAATAGTTTCATTCTATCCCTTGATCAGGGATTATCGTATATGATGCCAGAGTTTAAAATTACGTAAAATCGACATACCGACAAACTCTCTTAAAATTGAGTTGTCGGGAATTAAATCATCCGGTATCGGCATGAACCAATCCAATAATGCCAATAGACGCTTTGCTTCAATATGTTCCGGTGAAAGATAAGGGACCTGCCTTAACAAAGGTTCAGCAAAGGACTTGAGTGCCGCCAATTCATAGACTAAAGCCGAGTTAAACATTGCATCGGCGTTCTCTTGATATGGAAATATATTCTTCTTCTCTCCGCGTTTTACTGACTCCCAACGTTTAATCGTATCCTGCGCCGAATAACCACGATCCCGCGCGTCCCGTACGATTCTGCGAATAAGGCGTGTATCGGTCGTCGAAATACGATTATGGCGGTCCAGGTTTAATTGCGTTAAAGCCGAAACATAGATACGGAAGGCTTGATCAGGGTGAATATGCGGAATTAGAGCAGGATTCAGCCCTTGAATACCCTCCAGAATAACAATTTGTTCGGGTTGTAATTGAACAATTTCCCCTGTTTCCCGGCGTCCAGATTTAAAGTTGAATTTGGGCAACTGTACTTTCTCACCGCTAATTACTCGCTTTAAATCCATTTCCAATTGTTGGTGATCCAGAGCGTCAAAAGCCTCAAAATCGAAATTGCCATCCTCATCCAGAGGCGTTTTCTCACGATCAACAAAATAATTATCCATTTCCAAAGGAAACGGTGAAATGCCTCGAGCCAGAAGTTGAATCGCCAGCCGCTTAGAGAAGGTTGTCTTTCCAGAAGACGATGGACCTGCAATCAAAATAATCCGCAAATGATTACTGCGAGAAGCAATGACTGCAGCCAGGCGCGATATGTACATTTCATGGAGCGCTTCAGAAACCAGGATCACTTCCGCTGCCCGTTCTGATTGAAGAGCATCATTCAAATAACCGACATTGATAATGCCCAGTCTCTCTAGCCAATCCCCATATTGTCGGAACGTGTTTAGAAGCTTTGGGTATTCACGCGGAGCACGTATCTCTGTAGGATTATCCCGGCGCGGGAACCATAGTGTAAAACCACCTTCGGTATCCTCAACCTTGGATAGGCTAAACCACTTTATATAACCCGTCGAAGGCACCATATAGCCGTGATGGTAATCCATTAAATCCCCCAGCCGGTAAAGCATCAGATAATCTTTACGGCGGTAGGAGAATAAGCGCACTTTACAGTCATAGCCCTTCGCCTCAAAATACGCCTTCGCTTCTTCCAATGGAACCTTACGCCGGTGAATAGGTAAATCTTGCATCATGATTTCCCTCATGTGCAATTCTAGGTTAGCAATCTCTTCAATAGAAAGTTGCGGACGTTTCTCAACACGACAGTAGTAACCACCTGCCGCCACAGCATGGTCAACGGTAAGCAAAGCATCGGGAAAAAGATCTTCAAATGCAGCCACCATTAAAAAAGTGAGTGAACGACGGTAAATATTCATACCATCAAAGGATGCCATACTTACCGGCTGGACATGCGCGTCCATATTAATGGGATAGGTTAATTCTCGCAATTCCCCGTTCACGATTGCCCCAACGATTGGAGCAGCGGGATTTTCAACAATTCTCATGAAATCTGCCACCAACGTATCACGCGCACCGCTGAGAACTCGACCATCCGGAAGATGCACTTCCACAGTTGGGCGCGGCGAGACATATGCTATCTCTTCTTTTTCCAGTCGATTATCTTCTTCTATATCCATTTGGTCAATCATGGTGGTAAACGCATGACAACAGTTTTTCCAGCGGTAAATCCGCTAATGTATGCAAACACAAATCTGCGTGTTCAAAATCATTATGGACTGTCCACTGGTTAGGCACAGCAACGCATCGCAATCCTGCCTTTTTTGCCGCCGTAACTCCAAAAGCCGAGTCTTCCAAAGCAATGGCTTCATGAGCTGTAACTTTTAAAGCGTGTATTGCAGCAAGATAAAGATCAGGAGCGGGTTTCGTTCGATCTACATCATCCGCGCAGCATATACTATCAAAGAAATTTATTAGCTCAAGGCGTTCCAAATGACCTTCGACCCAAACGTGATTTGAACTTGACGCGATACCTAGTTTCAATCCCAGTCTTCTCCCGTCTTCCAGGTAGGATAATACGCCTGGTAAAGCCGGTTTGCCATCAGTTAACATGCGCACGCGTTGTATCCGCGCCGCTTCAGTTACTTTCCAATCTACTTTTCCAGCGAGTCGGGTGTCAAGGTCAGTGTAGGGGTCAAATGTTCCCTGCCCAACCCCCGCCCCTACACTGCCTGCATATGTTTCAAAAGATAAATCGATACCATACGACTGATACAATTCAACCCAAGATTGGTAATCCGAACCTTCCGTATCGACAATCAAACCATCAAAATCAAAGATCAACGCTTTAACCATAGAATCCATTCAACGATGTAAGACAAATCAAGGTTTGACTTCCGGCGTACCCATCGAGCAGCATAGAACCAATTCTTTTGCTGCTTTTACCTCATCCAACCGTCCAACAGGTGTATGGTGAGGAGCACTCTTCAAAATCTCAGGGTTGAACCGTGCCTCGTCAGCAATTTTAAGCATCGTATCTACAAATGCATCTAATACTTCTTTACTTTCCGTTTCGGTCGGTTCAATCATCAATGCTTCATGTACAATGAGCGGGAAGTAATTTGTCGGAGGATGGAAGTTATAATCCATCAACCGTTTGGCAATATCCAGAGCATGAATATTCGGGATATCCTTCCAACAACCTTCTGCTACAAATTCATGCATACAAAGGCGCGGGTAAGGTACAGAATAAGCGTCTTTCAAACGCACGCGCAGATAATTGGCATTCAGAACAGCATATTCGGCAATCTTGCTCAGTTCTTCAGCTCCATACATTCGAATATAGGTCAATGCCCGCACAAAAATGCCAAAATGCCCATAGAAAGCTTTCACACGCCCGATACTCTTAGAAGGATACTTAAAACCATATAGAGGCAATGCTTGATCATCTCCCTCTTCAAGAACATCCACGATTGGACCGGGTAAGAAATCTACCAAACGGGCTGATACTCCCACCGGACCTGATCCTGGACCTCCACCGCCATGCGGTGTTGAGAACGTCTTATGAAGATTGTAATGCAAAACATCAATTCCCAAATCTCCAGGGCGAGCAATGCCTACCAGTGCATTCAGGTTCGCACCATCACCATAGACAAGCCCACCTGCCTCATGCACAATGCGGGTAACTTCTTGTATGTTTTCCTCAAATAACCCCAATGTATTGGGGTTTGTGAGCATCAAACCCGCCAATGTGTCATCACATTCAGCACGCAAGGCATCCAAACTAATATTGCCGCGTTCATCGGAAGGAACTTCAACAACATGCATGTTTGCCATTGAAGAAGTTGCCGGATTCGTCCCATGAGCAGAATCAGGGACAAGGATTTTATTCCGTTTTTGATCTCCGCGGTCTTTATGGTAAGCGCAAATAATGAGCACACCCGTCAATTCTCCATGTGCACCAGCCGCCGGTTGGAGACTTACACCCGCAAATCCACCAATTGTTTTTAGGGCATTCTGCAATTCATGCATTAACGCCAAACTACCCTGAACTGTCTCAACCGGTTGAAGCGGATGAACATGCAAGAACCCAGGTAAGCGCGCGGTTTCCTCATTAACGCGCGGATTATATTTCATCGTACAAGAACCTAATGGATAGAATCCTTTATCGATGGCATAATTTAGTTGTGATAGACGCGTATAATGGCGTACAACATCGATTTCGGATAACTCCGGTAAGTCCAGATTCTCTCTAAGCATTCCTTCAGGAAATTTTGCTTCAGGTACATCTGGTTGCGGAAAACGCACTCCTTGGCGTCCAGGTACCGATATTTCACACAGAATGGGTTCGTTAGGCATGATCCACCTCCGATGAATGATGATGACCAGCATCACCATCTGTACTTGCTTCTTCTAAAATATCTGCCAGAAAATCTATCTCTTCGCGCGTATTCATTTCTGTAACAGCAAGGAGCATATAATTCTCCAATCCTGGATAATCTTGTCCCAAATCATACCCGCCAAGAATGCCATGATCCAGAAGAATTTCATTGACAATAGAAGCCGGCTGAGGACAACGCACAACAAATTCATTGAAGAACGGTGCTTCATACCCTAACTGGTAATCCGGCAGCGAAGCGATGAGTTGAGCAGCATAATGCGCCTTGTGATAATTCAATTCAGCCACATGGCGTAGTCCTTGCTTTCCTAAAGCACTTAAATAAACTGCTGAAGCCAGCGCAATCAAACCTTGATTGGTGCATATATTAGAGGTGGCTTTATCGCGTCTTATGTGTTGCTCACGGGCTGTAAGAGTTAACACAAAAGCACGCTGCCCGCGATTATCAACAGTCTCCCCTATCAAACGACCTGCCATTTTGCGTACATATTCATTTCGAGTAGCAAACAATCCGAGATAGGGTCCACCAAATGATAAGGGAATACCCAGCGGCTGCCCTTCACCGGTAACAATATCGGCCCCAAATTCACCAGGAGGTTTTAGAAGTCCGAGTGCCAGCGGATTCACTGAGACAGCTAATAAGGCACCAGCCGCATGCACAACCTTTGCCAAATCCGTGTAATCAAAGATTCTGCCGAAAAAGTCCGGATATTGTACAACCACTAAAGCTGTTTGTGAATCGATCAAAGCTAATAAAGTCTCTGGAGACTGATTCAGCATACCTTGAACTGAACCAGGATCACTTTCATCGCCGACGATCTTTAATCCACTGTCCTGTGCATAAGTACGCACCGTCTGGCGATATTGGGGATGTAATGCATGTGATAAAACAATCTTATTACGTTTTCCACGGAAGACAGCCTGTGCCATGTTAACCGCTTCAGCGACTGCGGTAGCCCCGTCATAATGAGATGCGTTAGAGACATCCATGCCTGTCAATCCTGCAATCAGGCTTTGATACTCGAATATTGCTTGCAATGTTCCTTGGGATATTTCGGGCTGATAAGGAGTATAGGCAGTAAAAAACTCTCCGCGCCGAATGATAGAATCGACCACAGCCGGTGAGTAATGATTATAAGCTCCGGCACCCAAAAAACAAATCAAATCTCGAGTACTCTCGTTTGCCATGGCAAACTCCTGCATCTCCGCCATCACTTCCATCTCACTGGCTGCTGGAGGCAGATCCAATTCAGGATAGCGAAACTCGGACGGAATGTCCACAAACAAATCTTCCAGATGTTTCACACCAATCGTGCGCAACATCGCTTCTCGATCTGCTTCTGTATGGGGGATAAACATTATTTCTCCCTCTCCTCACAATATTTCTGATATGCCTGTGCATCCATAAGATCATTTAATTCGTTCTCATCAGCAATCTTGATTTTAATCATCCATGCCTGTCCATAGGGATCAGAGTTGACTAACTCGGTCTTCTGTGTCAATGCTTCATTGACCTCAATGACCTCCCCTCCGACCGGCATGTTAACATCTGAGGCTGCTTTCACTGACTCGACCGTACCATACATTTCCCCTTTAACTAATGTCTCACCCACACCAGGCAATTCTATGAAAATGATGTCAGAAAGCGCATTTTGAGCATAATCACTGATTCCGATAATTCCCGTACTTCCTTCAACTTTAATCCACTCATCACTTTTCGTATATTTTAATTCGCTGAGAATATTCATTTTTGTCTCCTTAGAATATGTTGTTTTCTGGTACCTTATGCCAGTCCTTGATTTTTCACGAAATCAGTGATCACAGGAATAGTTACGTATTGTCCTTGATATCCTTTGATCCCCCAATAGATTGCTATTCCCCACATAACCAAACTAGGAATCCCACAAAGAAAGACACTTAGAAACGAACCAATCACCAAATTAAGCCCGCCCCAAACCAACGCCTGAGCATTATGAGCGCGGATAAATGGACGATTCTTTTTATCTTCCAAGAAAAGAATGACAATCGGTATCAATGGTGATAAAACATAAGCCAATAGAACAAATAATTTATCGTCGCTGGTAATTTCAGGGGAACCCGATGGAGTCGGTGAGGCTATCGGGGGAGGGGGAGAACTAAAATCAGGGGCTGGAGAGCCAGGTTCATTCGGATTAAATTGGTCAGACATAATTAACTCCTTTAAAGTAGATAGTTATTGGAACTGATACCACAATCCATATTTTACATCAGTTTAACTATTTGGGGCAAGTAAAGCGTTATTCTGTTTTATTCTTTCTTCTGCTAGTTTTATATATTCCGTATCAATTTCGTAACCAACATATCTTCTCTCGCTCTTCAAAGCAGCAATCGCAGTAGATCCACTTCCCATGAATGGGTCAAGAATAATCTCTTCTTTGTAAGTATATAATTGGATTAGACGATACGGTAACTCAACCGGAAATGGTGCAGGATGACCGATTTTTTTGGCTGATTCAGGGTTAATATTCCAGACGGATTTCGTCCACTCCATAAATTGTTCCCGGGTTATGGTATTTTCTTTCCCGTTCTCCTTTTTGCGACCAAAAGACCCTTTTGAAAAGATCAGAATATATTCATGCGTATCACGCAATACAGGATTAGAGGCTGACTGCCAGCTTCCCCAAGCCATCGAGATTCCTGCACCCGCCCCTTTGTGCCAGATAATTTCACCGCGCATCTTAAAACCGATATTCAACATGATGTGTGAAATAAAGTCTGAAAGCGGAATATATGGACGCCGCCCTAAATTGGCGACATTAACGCAAGCTCGTCCTCCGTGAGTCAAGACACGAAACGTTTCAGAAAAAACATGCTCGAGAAGTTGGAGATATTCCTGCAGCGATAGATTTTCATCATATTCTTTTGTAACATTATAAGGGGGTGAAGTAACCATCAAATGCAGCGAATTATCTGGTATTTCCTTCATATTCTCCGAATTACTTTGAATAATCTTATTCTCCAACATTACGGGAAAGGGGTTATCAGAAATCGGATGAATATCCTCAGACTCCAAAATTTCTGAATAGAGCCTTGAATTGTAAAATGCAGAGGCATCATGGCTAATTCTTGAGCTCGTACCAAAACGGCTTGTTGTAGAACCTTTTTTCATTTCAATACAAAATTATCCAGCAGAATCGTTCGGGTGACAAGAAAAAGACCCATTCAAGGGAACTTAATCGTGATTATATCACCATTCTTGATGTATCCACATCATCGCTCAACCTTTCTTCAAGGAATGAAATTATGAAATATTCGGATAAAAGAAACGCATGCTAAATTTTCGTGCTATAATAGCATGACTTGCAATTATTTCATGGAGGCTAAATCATGTTTAAAACTCACACTTGCGGTGAAATTCGTGCCGCACATGTCGGACAAACTATAACCCTGGCTGGCTGGGTAAACCGCCGCCGTGACCATGGTGGAATTATTTTTATTGATCTACGGGACCGCTTTGGGATTGTGCAGATCGTTTCAGATCCCAATATTGCATCAATAGCGCATGAGAAAATGAATGATGCGCGTTCTGAATGGGTTATACAGGTCATAGGGGTGGTGCGCAAACGTCCTGAAGGGATGGAGAATGCGATAATGCCTACCGGCGAAATTGAAGTCGAAGTACACGAAACAAATATTCTCAACACCGCTAAGACCCCTCCTTTTTTGATCAATAAAGAAGAAGAAGTGGATGAAAACACTCGTTTGCATTACCGTTATCTTGATTTAAGACATGATCGGATGAGAGGCAATATCGAGTTACGCCATCGTGTTGTCAAATTCATCCGGGATTATCTGGATCAACGCGGTTTCTTAGAAATTGAGACACCCATTCTTTTCAAAACCACTCCCGAAGGGGCACGCGATTATCTGGTACCTTCGCGCCTGCACCCGGGTGAGTTTTATGCCCTGCCGCAATCTCCACAGCAGCTTAAACAATTGCTTATGGTTGCTGGAATGGAACGTTATTTCCAGATCGCCCGTTGTTTCCGTGATGAAGACCAACGCGGGGACCGCCAACCTGAATTCACCCAACTGGATTTGGAAATGTCATTTGTTCAGAAGGATGATGTGATGAATCTGGTCGAAGGGATGTTCATAGAAATGGTGGCAAAGGTCGTCCCCCACAAAAAAATTCTCACCAGTCCTTTCCCGCGTATTACTTACCAGGATGCTCTTAACCGTTTTGGTAAAGATAATCCAGACATCCGCTTCGGATTGGAACTCAAAGACTTCAGCGATATTGCTGCTGGCTCCGGGTTCAAAGTCTTTGAAGATGTAGCAGCCAAGGGAGGGCATGTACGCGGCATTAACGCTATAGGATTGGGTAATTACAGCCGTAAGGAAATCGATGAGTTGGTTGAATATGTTAAGCGTTTTGGTGCAAAAGGACTGGCTTACCTTGCGATCACCTCCGAAGGAGAAGAACGATCTTCGTTCACTAAATTCCTCTCCGCTGAGACGATCAGCGAAATCAAAAAGCGTTTAGACGCTAAAAACGGCGACCTGATGCTCTTCGTTGCAGATAAACCATCCGTCGTATATGAGTCATTGGGACGGCTCCGCTCTTATCTGGGAGACCGCCTCGGATTAAAAGACCCCAATTTGCTCGCCTTCTGCTGGGTTATTGATTTTCCTTATGTTCAATGGAGCGAAGAAGATCAACGTTGGGACCCCAGCCACCACCTTTTTACATCTCCAATACCGGAAGATATTCCTTTATTGGATACCGATCCGGGAAAGGCGCGGGGACAGCAATATGATCTTGTTCTAAACGATTATGAAGTAGGCGGAGGATCCATCCGTATCCATGACCGTACCTTGCAAGAGAAGGTATTCAAACTCATCGGTTTAGATCCCGATGTAGCGCGTGAGCGATTTGGACATATCCTGGAGGCTTTTGAGTATGGGGTACCTCCGCATGGTGGCATTGCACCTGGCATAGACCGCATCTGCATGATCCTGGCAGGCGAACAAAATATCCGCGAAGTTATAGCATTCCCGAAGAACCAGGCAGCCCGCGATGTGATGGCAGACGCACCTTCACCCGCCGAGCCAAAGCAGCTTAAGGATCTGCATATCAAGATCGCCGATTAAGCTACCTTTCAGGTGAAACGCAAATCCATATTGCGTTTCACCTGATCCTATCTACTAAGAAAAAATTCTACCTCGGGTAATTATGGTGACAGGTTGACCATGTCCCAAGCTGGCGAGTTAATCTGCTGACATTTTGTTTTAATTGTTAAATCTGACGAAACATCCGAATATTTAATCCGAAAAGCGAAGTATCGCCCATCTGAGTTCAATTCTTCCACATTTACCCAATCGGGCATTTTATCATGGTAAATTTTTATCTGACGGGATTCATTAGTCTCCGTGTTTGCCAGAATATACGTAAATCCATTTCGATAGATAGCACACCACATTTCTTCATCTTTGGTATTCCAAATCAAATTATCCCCGGAGCCAGAGGAACATTGTATCAAGTCCGACCGTAAATAGTACATGATATGAGTAAGCAGAAAACTCATTATTCCTGACCTGTCACTTGGTTGATAGGTTGTGTGGCAGAACAAACCGAACTCGGTTCATTCCGAACCATTAACAAAATAACGAGCTAAATCCTTAATTGAGCTGAACGTATCCTGTTTGTAAAACAAATAAGAGGATATCACAGTTATAATCATGCAGCCAAGGCGTACGGCGTGGTCATCAACCCCAACAAATCGGAGCCGATCACTTTCTCGGAGAGGGATAAGGTGATTGTGTTTGCGGAGGATTAAAATGAGAACTGTAATCTTATCGGAGTTTGTGTCATTGGATGGCGTGATGGGGGAGACAGCCTGGGGAGTGGCTAAAATGGTGGAGTAAGGTAAAATAAAGGGATGAACAAATGTCCGA
>JBAXBF010000030.1:0-17969 GCA_037142095.1 Chloroflexota bacterium | reverse complement strand
ATGTTCAACCGGTGTCTGAGTAAATTGATCTTCAGCAAGACTTAGAATCTGTGCACTGAGATCATTTAAGATACGCTTATCTTCATCGAAACGATTTTTATCATATTGAAAACGCTCAGGCTGGTTTGGAAAATTGGTAAACCAATAAACCATTTCAATATGGTCTGGATTGAGACTAACATTTAGGGAACTCCCCGCCGCCATAACAAGAACATAAGGATAAACGCTCGTTTGTAAACTCTGCGTCAAACCCCGGCGCCGCTGGGATTCGGATGATTGCCGAGAAGTTTTCCAATCTACTACCATTGCCTTTCCCTGAGGAGAAATAACAAGCAAATCATACTTTGCAATCAAACGGTAACCATTTAATGGCGTACTCAGGATATTTTCTGCATAGAGGGAAGAGCCATAAAACTCCTCGTTTTCCCATAAACTATCAGCAGTCTTTAGATAATTTTCCCACCACACATGTAATTCATCCTCCCGAATTGCAGCGCAGAGTTTTTCAACCGGAATCCCAAGGCGATGCTGGTGCACCAGGTGGTGAAAACGATTACCAAGCAAAATGTAACGTTCAAATTCACGTGCCGGTGCAGCCGGGATAGCTGGCCAAGCAAACCGTTTTATATAACGCAACCAGAATCTTCGACGGCAGTCAACAAAATCCTGTAAGCAAGCCTGGCTGAATTGAAAATCAATTGGCAGCATATCTATCCTCCTCATTCAATTTATCTGTGATAGAAATGATACCAGATACAATCGTGAAATCCAAGCATCAAAAGATAGGTTATGGCGGAGTTGGAGAAGGTGTTTCCGGCGTTAATGTAGGTGTAATGGGTGTTGCTGAAGGCGTCACCGGCGTTTGCGTAGGTGTGATTGGCGATGGCGTTACAGTTGGTGAGGGTGTAACGGGAGTCGCCGAGAACGTAACCGTTAGTGTAGGCGTAACAGGCGTTACCGATGGGGTAATTGTTAGTGTAGGTATGATGGGTGTTACCGATGGGGTAATTGTTGGTGTAGGCATAATTACGACCTTTACCCATATAGAACCGTCTGCATTGCTGCCAGTACCGAAGATGGAACTATCTGGGGCGCGCATCTTGAAATAGGAAGTAAAGGTACCGGCATTATTTGGTGCGGTAAGTTTAATCAAGATGTCGATGAAACCACCAGGGGGAATTATATTCTGTGTAAATTGAATAAAATCGGGTGCACCAAGCCGGTCACCGCTTGAAAACAACAATTGATAGTTTGAGTTCCAACTACAGCTACCAATATTTTGAATCCGCCAGACCTTATTGATGGCTTCGCCAGGATTCACAGTGGTCCCGTCTGGATAAGTTACGTCCATGATGAAACCTGCCCAATTACATGGCTGGGGCAAACCAACGGAAACAAGTGCCCAAAGAGAACCATCTCCATGATTATTAATGGGAATATTGCTACCATCAGGAGAACGCAGACGAAAGATGGCTTGATAGTTTCCAGGCGTTGTTGGAGCCATCAAATCAACCGATATATCAATAATCCCTCCCGGTGGCACGTTACCTTGGGTAACGGGCAAATAGATAGGAGCGTTCATTTGAGTACCCATTTCGTACATCAATAAATAATTGGGACCCCAGGCACAATTACCCAGGTTTTGAATTCTCCAGGTCTTACGAAATGTCCCGCCAGGAGATACTTGGGTTCCATCTGGATATGTAACATCCATTATATATCCCGCCCAATTACATATACCGGTCACAGGGGTGTAAATAGGGACATTTATGACTGTAGGAATCGACATCGGCTGAGGAGTAGCCGTCATTGAAGGTGTGGTCGTAATTTCCTCAAATGTTGGCGTCGATTCAGGTGTTTGTGAATTTATTCGAGACGCCCTGGTGAATTCAGCAATGACCGTTTTCATAACCACGGTCTGGGTAAAGGGTAACGAGAGTTTACGAACGATCGCAGCCACTGTTACTGCATTAGCCGTTTGTTTGAATCTTTCTTCTTGGGATGGCACGGCAGAACCAATACACCCAACTGTACCAGCCATGATCCAAAACATAAAAACCAGAATTGTTATTTTCTTTTTCATAATGATCTACCCCAACTAGTATTGCTATTACCCACTATTTGCGACTATTCTCCAAATATAATTATCCTGCACAGGAATTGTTTTGTCTGTAAGAATTAGCTAAATTCTAATCACCATGAAAGAATTTTGCTGATAGATTTTTGCGTTTTTGATGGTTAAATATTTATTTATTCGTGACTGGATTGATCAGACCATCCATAAGGTCTTGCAGACATTGCTCCACCAACTTCTGCTTTCCTGGACTAAATAGTGCTGGGTTAACATTGCCAATCACAGTCATATCGTCATTATTCGAAGAAGCATCTCCAAAAAGAGAGGAAATTTCAGATTTAACTGCCGCGGCTGCATCACCTGATTGAAGAGTAGCCACCCAATTAGAGAGCAGTGATTCTTTGGGTGGCTGTGTACCGATTAGATTAACTTTAGCTTTTGCCAGAGAAGCTAAGCCGTCCAGGTTCTCTGCACCTGGGGCAATATAAACTGTCTTCACACCACTTTCGACAACTAGAGTCTTTACCGCGTTTTGCCAGTCTGCTGAACTCGCATTGGGTGCAATCTCAACCGCAATCGGATAATGAGCAAAGGGTTCATAAGCCGGGTTACATAAGCCACAGAAATATCTGACGCCATTCTTAAAGGTTAGCGCCGAGGATGACCCCGAAACAGCTAAAACACCCACTCGCCAATCTTCGGTTATCACCGCAGCTATATAACCTGCCAAAAAATCAACCTGATCTGGGCGAATTCCCTTCACACTAACCACTTTTAAATTTGAGGCATTCGGTAAATTAGGCACACCGGCTGCAATGAACTGTGTATTCGGTGAAGATGCAATTAGATCTGCTAGACCATTGAGTGAAGTTAAAATAACCACAAGATACACATCCGGCGATAAGTCCTGGGGTTTTAATGCAGCTAGTGTCTCGACCTTAAAACCGGATTGGCTGGCTATTTCGCTCACATCCATAAGAACCTGTTTTGCCAGAGAGTCAGTAATTTCTCCATTTTGGAGTATTATCACTCGCCGGATGACTGGTTCAGGTGTAAGTGTAACGATAATCTGACGTTGTGGCGTAGGAGATTTTAACCAATCCCCCAAAACAAGCTGCGGAGTAGGAGACAAAGATGGTTCAGAGCCGCATCCTATACAGATAAAAAGGCAGACGAATAACCAAAATATCCGTAATACCAGGTCTGAGCGCGAAGAGAATATGGTTTTCATGTTTCAGCGCACGCGTGGATATGGATTAGGATTCTGGATCAACAAACAAAGCCCGCCAATATTCCCAATTTGCATATTCCTGAGTAGATGATACAACAGTAGGAACCGGTACAGGAGTTAAGTTAGGCTGAGGTACTGGTACAATGCGTACATCACCAGGACGAATGAGACGCTGCTCTTCATAGGCATATTGCAAGGCTGCTGCATCTGAACTTATATAAGCTACCTGGGTATTCAGATGAACACTGGTAATGGATAACTCGGTGATCCGCCCTTCCATTTGAAGTTTTTTTGTTTTAAGCTGCTGCCCTTCCGAAACGCGATTGGCAAATTCCATTACCATCATCACGGCAATCGCTAAACCAACAATTATCAGCGCATACTTAATATTTTGTTTCATAGGGTTAAGGTCAAGGAGCAAGATTTATGCCAGATAATATAAAACAAAACAGGGGCGACCAATGCAATTGTATTGCTGCCGCCCCTATTGAGTGCCGAAGGTGGGAGTCGAACCCACACTCCCGTAAGAGAACTACGCCCTGAACGTAGCGCGTCTGCCAATTCCGCCACTCCGGCGTCCAATTGTTATTTTACCTTGAATCTAGATTTTGTCAACCTTTTCATAAAACTATGTGATTCATTCTTGTTTATTAACATCTATATGATTACAATATAATTACAATATGAATGAATTATCATCTATCTTTTATTGGCTAAATTCCATGCAACCGATAACCCTATTGATATTTCTATCTCTCTTGTTAGTGATATTCGCGGTGATTATGTGGATATTACTTGAGCGCAATTCTATAACGTTCATCTCAAAAAAGATGAATGACCAGTCATCAATCTTAACTTCCCCAATAGAAAAATTGGATTTAAAGACGAGTATCCTATGGATATTAGCATCTTTCTGCGCTGGAGGGTTTGCCATTTTCTTTCAATCGAACACGGGAACATTATACTGGTATCCTCAAGCAGCCATCGGGAAAGCGATTCTTCTATTATTTGGATGGCAAGTGTGGCCAATTATCCTGATTGCAGAACTTCCAATTGCTTTCTTGCAATATGGAAATCATCTTGACCAAGCTATCGTCATATCCTTCTGCACTGTCTTGGAAGCCTTATTAAGCTATTGGCTTGTGAGACGGACATCCTGCAATCTCAGTCTCCGAAGTAGTCGAGATATTATTACCATATTGCTTTTTGGAATTACAATACCCGCACTAATTGGAACTGGTTTAGGTTCTATTGGATTGGCTTTCATAGCAGGATATCTAGATCAATTAAGATTACAAGATTTCCTTACCCGGTGGGCAGGAAATGCTATATCCACGACTAACTTACTTCCTGCCATACTTATCTGCCTGATACCCAAAGATTCGACGAAAAACTCAAAAGACAAAAGCCTCATAATAGAGATAGCAGGAGTTTATCTCCTTGCGATTACTCTCGTATTCTTTACTTTTCAGCACTATTCCCCAATCGGTGTTGAGTTGGAACACAATCTCAGGTATTTTTGTTTTATACCAGTAATTTGGGCTGCAACGCGATTTAACCGTCATTTATCGAGTGCTTTACTCCCTTTTATCGGGATATTTGCCATCATCTTTACATCTCTTTTTACCCCAGATTATTTTTCGATGTTGGAAACTCTGTTTTTTATCCTGGTAATATCATTCTGCGGTCTCTTTTTAATCATCACTTACGATACCGAAAGGACATTAAGGAAATCAATCCAATCCATGTCAGCAACCATAAATGCCAGAGAAGAACGCTTCCGCCGTTTAGCTGAAAATTCATCTGATATCATCTTTCGGTCTGGTCCAAATGGAATGGAATATATCAGCCCTGCCTGTATCCCGATTTCGGGTTTTACTCCTGAAGAATATTACGCTGATCCAAATTTAATTCCCAGTAATGTTCACCCTGATGATCTACAAGAAATGGTTGCTATAGATGCAGAACTGAGTAAGAGAAAAGTACGCCATGAATTGCGTATCATTCATAAAGATGGACATGTAGTATGGACTGAGCAAAACCTGACCCCTGTCCTTGACGCTTCAGGCAATCGGATTGGGGTCGAAGGGATAGTTCGTGACATTACCAAACGAAAACAGGCGGAAGAGAAGTTACTTGAAAGCGAAGAACGTTTCCAACGTGCTTTGACCAATGCCCCGTTACCGATCATGCTCCATACGGACGATGGAGAAGTTCTTTTTATCAATAGCGCTTGGAGCGACCTTAGTGGATATACTCTACAAGATATTCTTACTACTGCAGAATGGGCAGAAAAAGCCTATAGGGAAAGACAATTACTTAATAAAATGGATCACGACCATCTTGAGGAACTTGAAAAACCATCCTTTGAAGGTGAATGTTATATTAAGACTAAAGATGGAAAGAGGATGGTTTGGGATTTTAATTCTGCAAGATTAGGCGAAATGGCAGACGGCAGGCAGGTGATCATTATCACTGCTCGGGATATCACTGAACGTAAACATATGGAAGAAATGCTTCAGGAAAGTGAATTACGCTATCGAAGGTTGGTGGAAAACTCGCCTTATATCGTTCACTCTTTCTCGAACAAACGCGGCGGAATCTACTATTCGGCAAAAGTAGAGGAAGTCTTGGGATATTCATCCGAAGAACTTTGCGCTAATCCATCTTTGTGGAATAATCTCATTCATCCTGATGACCATACAAACACCCAACAAACTTTTGCTGCCTTCACGGATGGAAAGAGTTTTGATCTTGAATATCGCATTAAAGATAAGAATGGAAATATCCACTGGTTACGTGATCGTTCCATATTCAGAGATTGGAAAGACGATGAGGTAATTATTAACAGTATTGCCTCTGATTCTACTGAACTCAAAAATGCAGAGGCAGCCGTCGCTGTATACCTCATTCAGATGCAACTTTTGGGAGAATTAACTTTATCCATTAATGTTATGGATTCACAATCGGAAATTATCAAGACAGCGGTAATAAAAGCTCGGAAAATATTTGGTACCCATCAAGCTGCCATCGTTTATTCAGAGAATAGTACTGACACGCAATGGGTTCATGAAGTTTCTTTATCGGAAAGATATTCAAGAAGTACATGGATGCTTTTGTACCAACAATTTAACAGCACTGGTATATTCAAGAATGTTCTTGAGAAGAATGAGACTATACTTACAACAAGACAAGGCTCAGAAATTGATTCTGAAATATTCAATATCATATCATCTGACCAAGAAAAAATATCCATTAATGGATGGATGGGGGTTCCCCTTATCCGGGGTGATGGGAAAAATATGGGTATGTTCCTGGTGTGCGATAAAATGGAAGGAGAATTTTCACAGAATGATCTGGCAGCTCTGATTCAATTAGCCAGAGTTATTTCGAACTCAATTGAAAGAGTGAATTTGATGGAGCAAGTCAAAGGAGCAAATGAGCGGATAAGATTGTTAGCCAAGGAAATCATATCCGCACAAGAATCTGAACGGCGTAATCTCTCGCGTGACTTGCACGACGATGCGGGGCAATCATTGACAGCACTCAAAATTAGTTTACAGCTAATTCTGGATGATTTACCCAAAAGGATGGAAGCGATTCGCATTAGAGTAAGTGAGACAGTACAGATCACCGATACGATGATTAATAAAATTAGATATCTATCTCACATGCTTCGGCCTGCCAGTTTAGATACAATTGGGTTAAATACCAGCTTGGAAGGCATGTGTATCGATTTTTCTAAACACACACGGATAAACGTTCAGTATCAAGGAACAGATGTGCGTGGTTTAGATGACGCAATTACCATATCATTGTATCGATTCTTACAAGAAGCTCTGAATAACGCGGCAAAACATGGAAAAGCAAAATATATCTGGGTTTCGCTAAATCGGGATTCAGAGCAAGTCAATCTTACGGTAAAAGATGATGGGATCGGATTCATATCAAAAAACATCATGGAAAAACAAAGCAAAAAAGGATTAGGATTGGTTGGAACGCAAGAAAGGCTGGAATTATTAAAGGGGAAATTGATTATCGAATCGACAGAAAAAATTGGAACTACGCTTATTGCCCAAATACCCTTGGAGGACAGAAGATGATAAACGTATTAATCGCTGAAGATCATGTCCTGGTTCGACAAGGAATTCGGGCATTATTAGATAAGATGAGCGAAGTTGAGGTGATAGGTGAAGCCTCTAATGGGCATGAAGCGATTGATATGATCCGTGCCTTGAAACCAGATGTAACTATCATGGATATAGGAATGCCAATGATGAGTGGTATCCAAGCATTGGAAAAAATTCAAATGGAAAATTTAAACACAAAAGTTGTCATCCTATCCATGCACTCTGACGAAGTTTTGGTACGACAAGTGTTAAGATCAGGAGCTAAAGGATATCTCTTGAAAAATTCCCTCAAAGAAGAACTATTATTGGCTATCCGTGCAGCTAACCAGGGTAACGTTTACTTAAGTCCGGCAATATCGGGAATTCTTGTAGATGGTTTTCTGCAAATGAATTCAGAACAAAATAGTCCACTGGACACGTTGACCACAAGAGAAAAAGAAGTCTTAAAATTGATCGCTGAAGGACACACCAATTCCGGTATCGCTCAGGCACTCCAAATCAGTCCGAAAACGGTTGAAAAACACCGCGCTGTTTTATTATTAAAATTGAATGTTCATGACACCGCGGCACTTATCCGTTATGCCATACAGTATCGTCTGGTATTTGTTGATAAACTAGAGAATTGAATTCCTTCAGCAAACATCGTGCCAAATCTCAGTTGCCTGAAAATCATTATTTAAAACCTTGCATGTATTATAGAGATAGTGTATAATATCTTCACCTGTGCCAGGGTGCCCCCCTCACCTTGTCACAGGTTTCTTATTTAATCCGAGTGGGGACAGGTACAATAATGCTATTCCTTTTTCCTGCATATGCATCCTGCCACGCATATTCCCATTCTGTGCCTCGACTGCCTGGTGCAGATAAGGTAATCCGCGCTTTGCATTCATTTGGGGATAAAAACAATTTTCACCAACAGAAATTTGAAAAGACATCAACAGAATTCTCCATGAACTCCAAATTCATCGCCATCATTAGATAAGAAATCATCTTCATCGATCCTTTGTGGGTTTCACTGGAAAATAAGCATAATCCGTCTTTACCAATTTATCACATTCTTCGCACGGTATTTTCCACGTTAGAATTACGAGCACCCATCGCTAAAGGATTATACGTTGGTTCAGGACGATTTTCAAGTGATGAGGTTGAATTACCATCAGGACGCGTATGTGATACTGGTTGTCTTGATGGTGCTACCCCATTCGATTTTACACCGGCTGCCATGTTGTTGTACTCCACACGACGTGATTGTGCCATCTGATTGGTAGAAATCATTGGATGTGCAGATTTCAGTCCGAATAAGCGATCTCCGGATGCAGAGAATGTGCCGATGATAAGTACACGGATAACCCAAACCATAACAGCAACGAACAATGGCACAATTTGTACAAGGGTATCATGGTCAATTACCGAATTTCCCAATGTATTATGGTTCAAGAGAGCCAATGAAACTCCCCACCAAGTGAGTACAGCATTCATCGAAGCCGCTAAAAGCCATGCGCCAAACAAATACCAAGCCTCGTTTCCTGCATCAATTTTTTGTCCAGGCGAAAACAAGCGAGCAATACCTGCAAAATCTATACCACAGAAGGCAAAGGCTAAGATTGTTGCCCAACGAATACCCGCAAAACGTAAATCACCCAAAAGGTCGGTTAAAGCAAAAACGGTTGTGCTATAGTTGAATATCTCGAAAGAAATTAAAGCAGAGACGATGATTAGACCAAAAATAAAAACTTTCTGGATGTTAAGCTGATTTATCGTGGTCGAAATTTTTAGATTCATAGGAATGCCTCCTCATTTTTAAAATTACTCAAGATTGATTTAGAATATATGTGCTGCTTCACTTATAATAGAACATATATTCTATTTTGTCAAGGGATTTATTCGATTATTTACCACTGACTATGAAACTATTTGAATGAATAGAACGAACCAGGTTTGATAAAAAAGGGAAAACGATGTTTATTAATTCTTTGGAGAAAAGTATTTAGCGGATAAATCAGACCAACCTGAAGGGGCAATTTCTGTTAGAAGGTTGAAGAAATCCTGCGTATTGGTTATTCTGTATTCATTGCGCTTTACATACTCTTGTAAGAAAGTCATGAAGGTCTCTTTTCCAATACGCTGGCGTAATTCATCAAGAAAGATCGTTCCACGCAGATAAACAGCATTGATATAATGGCGAAGATCGCTTTCATGGTAAATATCCCCATTTACATATCCACTCGGAGCAAAACCACGGACGCGGTTTCCCCACCACCAATCGGTAAGGTGCGGATACAATTGTTCATAAAATAGCAATTCACTGAAGGTACTGAAAGCCTCATCCAACCAGGGTTCATAAGCCTGATCGTTTCCAACAACCCCTCCCCACCACTGGTGGGCAGTCTCATGGACACTCAGCATTGCTAATCCACTTTGAGCACCTTTGTCCGGCTTATTAGCAAAATAGAATAAACCCAAGAAATACAACCCATCGTATTCCATTCCATCGGAAAAATTTGCCTCGACAAATGTAAGTAAAGGGCGGCGATAAGGTGTATATAGTTTTGAATATAATTCAAGTGCCTCGCGGGTAAATCTCGCAGCATATTTACCAGCCTCAACATCATTAGGAAATACGTACCCCATCACATTGACTTCTCCAACTTTAGCCCATACGATTTCATAATCATGACTGGCTGACCAAACAAAATTACGAGCTGTTTTATGCTCATAGTAATATATTTCATTCTCGTATTTTGCGGGAGCTGGAGCGGCAATTATTATATTCTTGCTATCGTTAGAAGGATGGATTTCCACGTTGTAATCTGCCTCATCATAAGTTAAATGTTCACCCACAGAAGAAGGGTCTCGGATTATCCATCCAACACCGCTTTTATATGGTGGTATAAAAGGATACCAATTAGCAACGTTCATTTGGCGGTTAGTATAACCAAATGTAGCATCAAGATATGGCATCATTAATCGATAGGAGATTTTTATGACTTCACTTTTTCCTGGGGCAAGCGGTCTTCTGAGCGGAACTTCTAATTTTGCATAACGTAAGTCATAAATTGGAATACGCTGATTGTCACCCCAACGAAGATCTTTAAGTTCGAAGGTTTTTCGCAAGCGGTTAGGCTCAATTACGAAGAATATATAATCCAATGTTTCTGAAGTGAGATTTGTATATTCCACAGTTTCTACCACATCCAAGATATGTTCAGGATAATCGAAATCAACCATAAGCAAATATTTGGGTATATTTGATGGTATCGAGTCCACTTGCTGTACTGGTTCGACGGTTTCGGTAATAATCGGAGCTGTTGGCAAAGAGAGTGGGGTTACCGTGACTAAAGATGAAGTTGGTAATGATGGTTGAGGAAGGGTAATGGACGGTTGTACTGGAACGATAGCTTCTTGCGGAATTGAACCACAAGCCACCAGAGAAACGAACAACAAGCTTATTGCGATAAATCGTAAGAATAATAAACGGTTTAAGTTCATTCTTATCTGATTATAAACCAAAACCTGTTGCCATACAGCTATTCTATAGCTATAATTAAGAATATGTATTTGCCTGTAGATTAATTTCTAGTTTATTAAGGAGGCTTCCATGACAGATTACTTGGGTAAGGTAGCAAAAGATCAGGATCCATTGGGCAAGATTCTGAAATTCATACCCGGATTTAAAGGATATATCGAACGTTCACAGAGGCGAGATGCTGATAAATTGTTGCGAGATAAAATTGCCCGCAATTTCGAATCGCTCTGGCAACGGTTATCGTCTCTGGAGAAAGAAGTTCTCAGCCAGGGAGGGCTGGCATATGTAGATGATATGGAAAGCGCAGCGGTGAAACTGCGAACTTTCATTGACCGTGTACGAACCGCAACCTATGGTTATTCCGGATTTTTTGACGCTGTAAAAGTTAACGAATCTGAGCTGGCGCGGTTGTATGAATTTGACGCCGCACTCATCGGATATGAGAGTGATTTCAGTAGCGGATTGGATAATATTGAATCTGCTATTGGCACAGAAGGTCTCCCGGCTGCTGTCCGAAATATTACTATCCTTGCAGCGCAATGTGTTGAGACATTCAATAAGCGTCAAGATGCCATCATGGGTGATGCATCATCGGGATCAAAAGAAATTACGCCTCCAGATACTAATTCTCAGTAAATTCAAACCCTGGTTTTGTATCTGGTGGTACTTGGACTACATAACAAATAGGAGAAAAACATGGCTAGAATATTTGATGTCATTGAATATCCAAATGAAATGAAGGATGAACTCGTTCACCGCTTTCCAGAAGAAGGCGCGGGCGATTTTCGGGTTGGATCACAGGTGATCGTGCGTGAGTCACAAAAAGCGGTATTCTTTCGTTCTGGGCAAGCACTGGATGTATTCAACCCAGGACAACATACAATCGTAACTGCAAACGTTCCCAAACTTATTGATTTCATCGGCAAAGCGTTTAATGATCGTTCTCCCTTCACAGCCGAAGTATATTTTGTGTGTATGAGAGAGTTTATTGACCGTAAATGGGGGACCCCACAACCGATCGTAATAGAGACTCCAGGTATGGGTTTTGGTGTAGCACTTATCCAGGGGTTTGGTACTTACGGTTTTCAGATATCTGATCCACAGCAATTTGTAACCAATATCGTTGGTGCACAGGGGGTTTATCGTACCACCGACATTGAAGAACGGCTCAAAGCAATGCTGCTCAACAAGCTCACCGACCTTATCACCTCAACCAAGTTCAATACGATCCCTGAACTATTATCGATGATCGAAGAGCTAAGCGGCGGTGTACGCGTCAAGGCACAAGATGATTTTCAAGCATTAGGCTTGACACTAAAGAACTTCTATATCACCAATCTGCGTCCATCAGAAAAATCCGCCGAAGAATTACGCGCCAGCGGTTTACTTAGCGCAGATATGTATACCAAACTTCAGGCAGCGGATGCTATGCGTGAAGCAGCTCGTAATCCCAGTGGTGGAGCTGGATTGACGGCTGGTATCGGCGCCGGTTTGAGTATCGGAAATATAATGAACCAAGCCCTATCCGGACAACAAGCAGCACCCGCGGGGCAACAAAATGCAGCTCCTTCAGTAGCTGGAGGTACCCCAGCAGTGATGACCCCGGCCGAAGCCGCTGCGGTTCTCAAAGTTTCCGAAGAAGACGTTTTGGCTGCTATCAAAGCCGGACAACTCAAGGCACGCCAACTTGGAAATGCATACCGCATTTCGAAAGAAGCCTTAGAAGAATTTTTAAAGGGATAAAAACGCTCTGTTCAATAAAGAAGGAAATTATCCTGAACTTCAAATGCGACGCGTCTGGCAGATGCGTCGCATTTTATTAATGTTTGACAAGCCATTCTGTTCTATGGTAAACTACCCCCTATCAATAAAATATCATTGTCCCCATATATAATTAACAAATAAGGAAGGATAATTCTTGAACCTTCGTAAATATACCAACCGCCGATATCTTGATGCGCTGGCACAACGTGTACTTATTTTCGATGGTGCCATGGGCACAAACCTGCATGCATTAAATCTTACATCCGACCATTTTGGCGGGGAACGATACGCAGGATGTAACGATTATCTTGTCCTTAGTTACCCGCAAGCAGTCGAAACAATCCATCGCTCATTTTTTGAGGCAGGGGTGGATGTCATTGAGACAGACACTTTTCGCTCGAACCGGATCACTTTACAGGAATATGGTTTACAAGAACAGGTTAGGGTTATTAACCACAGTGCAGCAGCTTTAGCGAAGCGATTGGCTGAAGAGTACAGCACCCCTGTGCAACCCCGTTTTGTAGCCGGATCGATGGGTCCCACAGGCAAATTACCTTCCGCCGGCGATCCCGAATTATCCAACGTATCCTTCGATGAATTGGCAAAGGTGTTTTGCGAGCAAGCAATCGGGTTGATCGAAGGGGGAGTCGATCTTCTCCTTTTGGAAACATCTCAAGACATCCTTGAAGTCAAAGCCGCTATTCACGGCATCAATCTCGCTTTTGAACAAACCGGCATTTATCTACCCATCCAAGCTCAGATTACGATGGATACCAACAGTCGAATGCTCCTCGGCACTGATATTGGCGCTGCACTTACCACATTAGAGGGATTATCCATCGATGTAATCGGCATGAATTGTTCCACAGGACCGGAACATATGCGCGAACCGATCCAGTTCTTAAGTGAAAATGCGCCATTTCCGGTATCCATCATCCCAAACGCCGGATTGCCTATCAATGTGGACGGTGAGGCTGTTTACCCGCTCCAACCGGAGTCTTATGCCGAAATAATGATGGAATTCATCGAGAAATACCACGTTAATGTGGTTGGTGGTTGCTGTGGAACCACACCCGCCCATCTTAAGCGTTTGGTAGAGCGGCTCCAAATAGCAAAGGGATATAAACAGCTACCTCGCCCACAAGAAGATACCCCGCGCCTTTCTTCTGGCGTGCAGGCGGCGGCAATGCGCCAGGAACCTGCGCCATTCCTCATTGGTGAACGCTGTAATGCACAAGGCAGTCGAGAGTTTAAACGGCTTCTTCTGTCTGAAGATTACGATAGTATCCTCACCATTGCGCGGCAGCAAGTGGATAATGGCGCGCATGCACTGGATATCTCTGTTGCAGTAACCGAAAGCGGCGAAGAAGAAAAATTAATGCATAATGTAGTCCGAAAACTGGTCGTAGCAGGCATTCATGTACCCCTGGTGATCGATACTACCGAGCCTACCGTCATGGAAGTCGCACTCAAGGTCGCCCCCGGAAGATGTTTGCTCAACTCAACCCACCTGGAGGCGGGGCATGCCAAAGCAGATGTCATCTTCAAGTTAGCCAAGACCTATAATGCAGCGGTGATCGTGCTAACGATTGACGAAGACGGCATGGCAAAGACCATTGAACATAAACTGGCAGTGGCACGCCGCATCTATGATATCGCAGTCAATGACCATGGCTTAAAACCACAGGATTTGGTTTTTGATGACCTGACATTTACTTTAGCAACGGGTGACCCTGAACTGGCTGACTCGGCTTTGGCTACGATCGATGGCATCCGGCGCATTAAAACAGAGCTCCAGGGAGTCTTCACCTCACTTGGAGTAAGCAATGTTTCCTTTGGTTTAAGCAAGAACATCCGTCCCGTAGTAAACAGTGTCTTCTTATACCACTGTGTTCTTGCCGGATTGGATATGGCAATTATCAATCCGGCTCAAATCACACCTTACAGCGAAATCCCTCAAGAACAGCGGGTTCTGGCAGAGGATTTGATTTTCAATCGCCGTCATGACGCTTTACAACGCATACTCGAGTACTTCTCGAACCAAACAAGCGAACAAGATAGCAGTTCCAAGACAACTAATCCTTTGGATACGATGTCCGCCGAACAACGCCTACATTACCGCATTCTCTACCGTCATAAAGATGGTATCGAAGCGGATATTGATGAGCTTATTCATAATAGTGATATTCCAAGCCAAGTGCGTGCGGTTAATATTCTCAATGAAATCATGCTGCCAGCCATGAAAGAAGTAGGTGATAAATTTGGTGCCGGTGAGTTAATTTTGCCTTTCGTTCTGCAGTCCGCTGAGGTGATGAAAAAAGCCGTTTCTTATTTGGAAAATTATCTAGGAAAAGAAGAAGGCATAACCAAGGGAACGATTATATTAGCGACTGTTTATGGCGATGTACATGACATTGGTAAGAATCTGGTGAAGACGATCTTAAGCAATAATGGCTATACGGTCGTTGATTTAGGCAAACAAGTTCCAGCAGAAACAATCATCTCAAAAGCACTGGAATTAAAAGCAGATGCCATCGGTCTGAGCGCGCTTTTGGTCAGCACCAGTAAACAGATGCCTTTGGTGGTTAATGATTTACACCGCCGCGGGCTGCACATCCCAGTGTTGATTGGCGGTGCTGCGATCAATCGCCGTTTCGGGCACCGAGTCCTGATTACGGAATCGGGTGAGCCCTATGCAGCAGGTGTATTCTATTGCAAGGATGCTTTCGAGGGGCTGGAAAAAATGGATCGATTGAAAGATCCGGTCGCTAGCCAAAAATTATTACAAACTCTGCAACTAGAAGTAGAGAGTGAAACCCAACGGGAAGAGGCTTCAATAAAACCACGCCTGGCTCCAACCCTATTACCCAGACCTCAACTTCCGCCCGCGCCACATATTCCTAAACCTCCATTTTGGGGAGTAAAAACACTTCTGGATTTGCCATTAGAAGATGTATTTCACTATATTCCTAAAAACGATTTATTCCGCCTCTCATGGGGCGCAAAGAATGCACACGGTCAATCCTGGCTCAAGTTACAAGGGGAATTCGAAACTCGTTTAGCTGATATGCAGCATGCCACTATGACCGCCCGATGGTTACACCCACAGGCAGTGTATGGCTATTTCCCGGCACAAAGTGATGGCGATGAACTAATCGTTTATGATCCTGCAGCGGACACAGGAAAACCCCTTCATGAAATTAGCCGCTTTGCCTTCCCGCGCCAAAACTCAGGTGAATACTTGTGCCTGGCAGATTATTTTGCGCCTGTATCTTCGGGTGTTATGGATGTAGTTGCCTTCCAGATAGTCACGGTGGGTAATCAGGCAACCCAACGATTTGAGCAACTACAAGAAGCAGGTGATTATTCGGAAGCCTATTTCTTTCATGGGTTGGCGGTTCAAACGGCGGAAGCGGCTGCAGACTATTTACACCATCGGATACGCCAAGATTTAGGGCTCCTCCCTGGGCAAGGCAAACGCTACTCATGGGGTTATCCGGCAGTCCCCGAATTAGAAGATCATCGGAAAGTATTTGACCTTTTACCTGCTGAAAATGATCTGGGTATGATCCTGACCTCCGCTTATCAGCTTGTACCAGAACAGTCTACCGCCGCGATCATCCTGCATCACCCGGCAGCAAAATATTTCAGCACAGGCGGCAGCCGCTTGGATCAGGCTTTGGGAACACGTTGAGGGGAAATCTAATATGTATGGCCGTCCTTTGATTTATTTATCGAGAGCCAATGTCGAAAAAGTAGCCCTCAGCATGCAAGATATTCTTCTTTTGATAGAGAATGCTTTCAGAGAAAAAGCTGCCGGACAAGTTGAGATGCCCCCCAAACCCGGCATTCATCCCCAAGCAAATGCATTCATCCATGCCATGCCAGCTTATATTCCAGCGCTGCATGCGGCTGGAATAAAATGGGTCGGATCGTATCCTAACAACCCACAGCATGGGCTGCCCATCATCAGCGGTTTGATTATTCTCAATGATCCAGAAACCGGGATCCCCTGTGCGGTGATGGATTGTACATGGATTACGGCGTATCGGACAGGTGCGGCAACCGCTTTGGCAGCCAAGCATCTGGCAGATCCCAAGAGCGAAGTTGTTGGCATCATCGCCTGTGGAGTGCAGGGGAGAACCAACCTTGAGGCATTGGCTGCCCTCTTCCCAATCCGGCGCGTCTGTGCCTACGATATCTCCAGAGAGGTTTTAGAGCAATACGTTGAGGACATACGTAAACAATTTGACTTCGAAATTCTCCCCGTGGATGATCCTCGCAAAGCAGTGGTTGACAGTGATATCATCGTAACTTCCGTCCCCATCCAGAAAACACCCACCCCGACAATCCAAAAAAACTGGCTCAAACCTGGTGCATTCGCCAGCTCAGTTGATTTTGGCTCCTGCTGGTCATTAGAAGCCCTTACCCAATTGGCTAAAGTCAGTACAGATGATATCCCTCAGTTTCAGTATTACCGGAGTTTAGGTTATTTTCCAGGCTTTCCCGAGCCTTATGCAAGCCTGGATGAAATTGTATCGACCCAAAAACCGGGACGAGAAGATCCACAAGAACGGATCATTGCCATCAACCTTGGATTAGCGATGGAAGATATTGCTGTCGCCCCAGAAATCTATTACCGCGCCATCGATATGGGCATTGGTACCCCTCTGCCTTTATAGACTTATGCAACTCACCCAAGAAGATCAAGCCATGCTGGCAGGAGATTATGGCGCGGGAGTACGGATGGCAATGTCGATCATCGTCCGCATGGCAGAGATATCAAATGTCGAGTACCTTATGGATATTTCGGCTGCTCATATCGATAGTGCCATCTATATGGGCGATGCCACTCTAGAATTTGCCGAGAAGTTGGTCAGCCTGGGAGCCCGTGTATCGGTTCACTCAACACTTAATGTCAGCGGTCTGGATGAGCATGGATGGCAAAATTGGGATGTCCCCGCCGATTGGGCAAAAAAAGCCTTGCGTCAAATGCGAGCCTACCAACAAATGGGATGCATTCCGATTTGGACATGCGCTCCTTACCAGATGAACAATCGCCCTCTTTTTGGGCAACAAATAGCCTGGGGCGAGTCCAACGCAATTGCCTTCATAAACTCCGTAGTAGGGGCGCGTACAGAGCGTTACCCGGATCTGTTGGATATTTGTGCAGCGATCACCGGGCGTGTTCCGGCTGCTGGTTTACACCTAACGGAGAACAGGGCAGGTCAACTTCTGTTTCGG
>JBAXBF010000029.1:0-18066 GCA_037142095.1 Chloroflexota bacterium | reverse complement strand
CCGGTTAATTGTTGAGGGTGTTGTGATGATAATAACTACTAAACAAAATCTTTTATTGCTTCTTAATCGAGAAAATATTCCTTGGTTTGATGCCCAGCCAAAAAATGATAACGATTCTTTTTCAGATATTCAGATTATCAGAAGTTGTCTAGATAAGATAGGTCCTCTACCGGCTGGTTCGGTTGTACTTGGTTTGGGGAAAGATAATTATCCACTTTTATTAAATCTGTATGATCCAAAGCCAGGGGCTGTATTGATTATCGGGGATCCTGGATGTGGAAAAACGCGCCTCTTGATTTCGCTTTTACAATCAGCAAATCTACTAAATTTCGGTAAAATAAGTCTAGATCTTATCGCATCAAAGACTTACTCACCTGATGTATTTGAATTACCTTCTCATAGATTTGAGAGTTATTACCCGCATCAATCTGATATCAAGGATCGAATATTGAGTCTTGCTTTAATTGCGCGCCAGAGGTTAAATGGACGTTTAATGGGTCCTTCCGTTTTGCTTGCGATTGATGATTTATTTTTACTTCAATCTTATCTTGATAAAACTACACTAAAGGAATTGGAATGGTTAATTCAAAATGGTGCATCAGTCCGGATTTGGACATTTGCGACAGCTTCTACGATAGCATTCGAGAATATAAGGAATTACACTGCTCAGATAAGTGAATTTAAGACAATTATCTTTGGCAGCATATCGAATCCTGCATTGGTCAATTCTTTAACCGGCAACCATTTTATTAAAATAAACGATGTTTTACCGGAAGGTGAGTTCTATGTGCCATATAGAAAATCATGGCTCCGTTTTTCAGGTCTCACATCGCTCTCTAAAGCTTATACAAGATATCCATTGGAGGTTTGAATGAATACAGGAATGTTGTGGTTTGATGATAACCCGAAGACAGAACTAAAAATTAAAATCCAGCGCGCGTTGGATTACTATCATACAAAGTATGGATATCAGGCGGACATTTGTCTGGTAAATCAATCTATGATCGGAAATGATCAACTCATTCTTGGTAAGGATAGTGGATTGGAGCTTCGAGCTGCACCATATATTTTACCTCACCATTTTTGGGTCGGCGTTAAAGATAAATAACAACAAAAAATAAATTGCGAGATATTCATCATCTTGTCCAATATTATTTGATTTGAATTGCTTTCAATATGATTTACCAAATCAATTATTCAGTGAATTCAGCGATAAATGTATACAGAGCAGTATTAGCTTCTGTTTTGCCTGTTTTGATTTCCTCATCAATTTCTATTAGTCGCCGGTAAATATTTTCTAAATCTATTATTCTAAAACGCTTTGATTGCATTATTAGTTTCGTCGCCATTCTATTTCCGTTGACTCCTCTGACCTGTCGCATTATATCATCTTCTCTGCCTTGAAAATCAACAATTTCACACGTTTGGAGCAGCAGTCGAAATTGACGTACGGTCATACCAAAAACAGTTTGCCAATCCTGTTGTTCCAGTAAGCGGCTCAAACTGTGAGCAGCTTCTTTACAATTTCGATTTCCTAGAGCATCAACAAAATCGAATATGTTTTCTTCGCGAACATTTGTCGTGAGAGTTTCAACATCCGAGATGTCGATTGGTCTTTGATAATTAACATATGCTAATAACTTCTCAATTTCCATCTTTGCGATGCGTGGTTCGTCACCGATCAACTCTATTAGTCTACTGATAGCTTCAACTTGGATACTTCCTTTATATTCTTTGTATAGAAACCTGACCAAATCAGGTCCTCGAGGAATTGGAAACTCCCGAACATGAAATTGTTCCGCTGATGAATGAAGATGTTCTTGTGACCATTTTATTAACCAATGATCATTTTTTAGAGTTTTCCACGAGCCTCTTTCTTTCTCGTCAAAGATGATCAGGATTAACATGGTCGTCGTTGGGATATTCCTTAAAAAGGATTTAAAAGTATCTCTATCTGATGGTGATTTAGTCATTGAAAGAGGATTAACTAGAACGACAAGTCTGTAATCCGCTAAGAATGGCAATGACTGAGTTGCATTACGCAAACTATCAAATGTGGCGGTTTTCCCTTCCAAATTGACGCAATTTAATCCAGCAGTAGTTGGATCACCCATCAAACCTTTGATCTCTTCCAAATGCTCACTTATAGCAAATTCATCATCGCCATAAAATAAATGGATCCCAGGATTTTTTGAAGTAGACATGATTAACTCTTTGTAAAGATTCGACTGATACTGAAATCTTTGTGTTGTGTGGTTTGAATTCCAGTGATCCGCATCGAGCCTGGATTACTACAGGTTGTTATTTTGGATTGAAATAAAGGACCGAGTGGTTGAGAGATAATGAGTACAGCAATTCCCGCGATAGCAGCCATTCCAATCCGATTGATTTTATCATGCCAGCGCGGACCTGAACCGATCATCATGAGTGCTCCGGATAATCCAGTTAATAGACCACTGGTAACAAAATTTGTGCCACAATGAGGATGTATTGCTAAATAGAATTCTCCACTTCTTAATCTCTGCAAAGCTTCTTCTACGGCATTGGCTAGCTCGTTTTGGGAGATATTCCCGATAATTCGGAAACCATGCATGTCAGAGTAACCTGCCATTGGACGTTCCGGATATTTTCTGGATAGGATTTGTAAAGTAGCGTGTTCCAAACCATGGTTTCGCCGAATCTTTATAATTGGCGTGGAATTTATTATCCATTGAAAGATATCACTCATTTAATTTTCCTATAAAATATAAAATTCATAATTACGGAGTTTCAAGTAACCTGGTCGCATCAATACCTGGACTTCTCATCAATCTCCAAAGCAAATACCCAAATCTCGACCTGTAACGATCGTATCGCAATCCAACGGTACTGTTTTCATACGGCTTGTGGCATCTTCTAGTGGTACGTATTTTACGATAGGTGGATCTAGCGCGACCATGACACCCCTTTGTCCTTCTGTAATCGCTCTGACTGCTGCTGCCCCAAATCGTAGTGCAATAAGACGATCAAAAGATGTAGGTGATCCGCCACGTAGAAGATGTCCAAGAACAACTGTTCTGGTTTCCTTACCAGTTAACTGTTGGATTTCTGCGGCAACTTTTTCACCAATTCCACCTAAACGCTCTGCCCGTCCTATTTCTTTCTCAAGGACACTCGGAGTTCCTCCTTTCGGTAGAGCACCCTCAGCAACTACAACCATTGTATAGTGTCGATGTGCACGCTCGCGTTCTTCAATTTTGTCGAGCACTTTTTGAATATCGTAGGGAATTTCTGGGATTAGAGTTACATCTGCTGATCCAGCAATACCACTGTTTAAAGCAATCCAGCCGGCATATCGCCCCATTACTTCTACAACCAGTACACGTCCATGTGAAGCAGCAGTTGAGTGCAGACGGTCGAGGCATTCTGTCGCAAATGATACGGCTGTATCAAAACCAAATGTCATAACTGTTTGATCAAGATCATTGTCGATTGTCTTCGGGACACCAATAACCCAAAGACCTTTTTTTGCGAGCTCGTTGGCGATGGTCATAGAACCATCCCCTCCAATAGAAATCAAAGCATCGATTTCATGTAAATTAAAAGCTTCAATTAATTCATCCGTGAGATCAATCTCGACTAAATTTCCTGTTTTGTCTTTTGTTGGGAAATGTAAGGGATTACCGCGATTTGTGGTGCCTAAGATCGTTCCACCAATATGAGTAATTCCCCGTACAATATCCTGTGTCATTGGCATAAGCCCACCTTCGATATATCTCTCTGGAAAAAGCAATCCGTTAAACCCATCTCGAATCCCAACGACCTCCCAATTTCTGTTTATTGCTGACAATGTTACGGCGCGAATAACGGCATTTAACCCTGGTGCATCTCCTCCGCCTGTACAAATAGCAATTCGTTTGATACTTGAATTATTTTCGTTCATCATCTATCTCCCAAGAAGGTTTTGATTGAGCAAACGTGTTCGCGATTGTTAATAAGTCCATCCACCATTGATTTTTTGGTCGTTGATAATTTGCATCTACCATTCGCGGAAAATCTTCTAAAGGATGGAATTTTATTTCCTTTCCATCCATGCCCATGAATGCAGATTGGTGGGTTTCTTTATTCAATTGTTCGACCATGTAATCGATACATGTTACCGCAAAACGGATTGCTTGAACTCGGTCAAAAGGGGAAGGATCCCCCCCCTGTTGAAGATGTCCTAATATTGATGGACGAACATCAAATAACCCCTGGCTCTCTTCTTCAAAAAGATCACACATAAAATTGGTCGTATAAATCTGATTGGCGAATTCATTACGGATAATCAAACTTACTCGTGTTCCGGATCGGAAACTTGCAACTAACTCATCGATATCCCTTTGCAAGTCACGCAAAGTTACTCCTGTTTCGTGTAGGTAAACTCGTTCAGCTCCGGAGGCAAGACCACCCATCAAAGATAAGTAACCGCAATATCGACCCATTAACTCAACGATAAAGCAGCGATTCGAAGCGACTGCAGATTGCTTGATTTTATCCACCGCCTGGACGATGTTATTAAGCGCTGTATCGGATCCGATACTGAGTTCTGAACCTGGTATATTATTATTGATTGTTGCAGGAAGACATACGATAGGAATATTAAATGCCGGAAAGTGTTCGCGCTCTTGTAAAATATGATATGCACTTTCATATCCTGAGTAACCACCAATAATAAGCAATCCCTGAATGTCATTTTTTTCGATTGTACGTGCTATCGCGTAGAAGTCAGTTCCTTTTGGAATAGTTCGAGTTGTACCTAATTCAGATCCTCCTCTGTTAGACCAACCAGCAACACTCATCCATGACATCTCTTCAACTTCACCATTGATTAACCCATCAAAACCTCGATGAACTCCAAGCATGATATGACCTTGGTCAGCACCTATTCGAATAGCTGTGCGGGTTGCTGGATTCATGCCTGGTGCCAACCCTCCGGCATTAAGAACAGCAATTCTGTATCGCTTTTGACCGGTTTTAGGTTTTTTGGGGACGGCACTGCTTAATGAACGCAAAATATCAAATGTATGCTCATAACTGGTGCCACGGAGTGCCATTGCTTCTTTATAATCCCTTAATTCAATTGCATTGGCTACAGAATGTGTCTTTTTTACACATTCCATCAAAGGAGTTCTGGATACACGGTTCCCACGTAAACCAATCAATAATGGTTCGTCTTCTGGTTTAGCGACCAACAATGTATCTACAGCCGCCCATCCCATCAATGTTCCAAGAATGCGGTCAAATGCACTGGGCGATCCTCCACGCTGTACATGTCCAAGAACAGTTACCCGTACGTCAGTATTTAGATGTTGTTGTAGTACTTCTTGAATATGGGTGCTTCCAATATAATTACCATGCCGGTCGCGTGCACCTTCTGCTAAAATAACAATGCTATCACGTTTACCTACAGATCTGCCAGCTTTAAGTTTCTCTACCATTTTCATTTCCCAATCATCTCCTTCAGGAGGGAATTCCGGGAAAATAACCCAATCTGCACCTGTTGCTAGTGCACTCATGAGAGCTAGATAACCACAATTTCGCCCCATGACTTTAACAACAAAAGTGCGTTGGTGGCTTGCAGCAGTACTGGAGAGTGCATCTACCGCTTCAGTAATCCGATGTAGGGCAGTATCCGCCCCGATGGTCATATCTGTACCAAACATATCATTATCGATCGATCCGACCAATCCAACGATACTCAAATTGGCATGATTTTCTGCTGATTTTTGGCTAATGTCATTATTTTGGGCCAATTCACTAATCAATGCTGGCCATTCCTGTCGGAAAAGGTTAGCGCCTGTCAAGCTACCATCTCCGCCAATCACTACTAAAGCATCAATCCCAAACTTTAACAAGTTTTTGGCAGCAGTACGTCTCCCTTCATGGGTTCTAAATGCGTCGCAGCGCGCTGTTCCAATTGCTGTTCCGCCTTTCGATAAGATACCACTGACAGAGTTCCAATCCATTTTTCTGATGCGGTCTCCGCCATCTACCATTCCTTGATAACCTTCGTAGATAGCATATATATCCAATCCGCGTTCGAGACCTGCGCGCACGACGGAACGCACTGCCGAATTCATTCCTGGTGCGTCACCACCGCTGGTCAAGACAGCGATTCTTTTCGATGGTTTTTTAGACATCGTTTCTCTCCTCAACTTAAGTTATGAAATTTCATCATAATAAATTAAAAATAGACCAATAATATTTTTGTCTAAAAGATGATTTTAGTATACCGCAAAAATTATAAAATTGAACCATTTTTTTCGTCTGGTATCTTTATGGAAAGGTTTATGTCGTGTATCTTTTAAAAATAGGAAAATCTTCTTATGGAATTAAGTTAATATTATTTTGGATATCATAGGTAACAAAATCATTTTAATCAAGGATAAGGAATCGCTCATGTTTGAGGTAAAATTGGTGAAGAAGAGAAGAATAAGTTGAAAAACAATAAATGAATTGAAAGGAGATCAATATGTATATCGTTCTCGTTCATGTTCGGGTAAAGCCTGAATATATCGACTCATTTTGCCAAGCTTCCATTGAGAATGCCAATAACAGTTACAAAGAACAGGGTATTGCTCGTTTCGATGTTATTCAACAGCAAGATGATCCATCTCGTTTTATTCTTGTGGAAGTTTACCGGGATACTAATGCATCGTTAGCACACAAAGAGACAGAGCACTATAAAAAATGGCGTAATACTGTAGAGATAATGATGGCAGAACCAAGATCTGGAATGAAATATACAAATGTTTTTCCAGAAGAATTGGGATGGGAATGAAAGAAGAATGAATAATATTCAGTTTGAATTTGCGACCGCAGGACGGATCATATTTGGAATTGGAAGTATTCAGGAAATTGGCAAAATCGCGTCAAAATATGGTAATCGTGCACTTGTCGTAACCCGTGAAGATAATTCTAGCCCTGAGCCATTATTCACTCTTTTGAAAGAGAACAACGTATATAGAATTCCTTTTCCTATCGCCGGGGAACCCAGCGTAGATAAAGTGCTTTCAGGCGTTTCCTTGGCGCAGGCAGAAAAATGTGACCTTGTAATTGGGTTTGGGGGTGGGAGTGTCATTGATACTGGTAAAGCGATAGCAGCAATGTTGACCAATGCCGGTGATCTATATGATTATCTTGAAGTTATTGGGAAAGGCAAGCAATTGACAAATCGGTCGGCTCCCTTCATTGCCATCCCTACAACCTCGGGTACCGGATCAGAGGTGACCAAAAACGCTGTTATCAGTTCTCCAGAGCATCATGTCAAAGTTAGTCTGCGTAGTGTATTGATTTTGCCGTTATTAGCAATAATTGATCCTGAACTTACACTAACTTGTCCTCCTGAGACTACAGCCTATTCTGGTATGGATGCGCTAACACAATTAATCGAACCTTATACATCGGTAAAGATGAATCCTATGATGGATGGGCTTTGCCGTGAAGGAATACGGCGTGTAGCACGTTCCCTGCAGACAGCATATAATGACGGTATGAACATAGAAGCACGTCAAGACATGTCGATCGCCAGCCTTTTCGGTGGATTGGCACTGGCGAATGCTGGTTTAGGGGCTGTGCATGGGTTCTCAGGGGTTTTAGGTGGTATGTTCCCTATACCGCATGGTGCACTTTGTGCCCGTTTGCTGCCTATCGTCATGGATAAAAATATTCAGGCTCTTCTGGAGAGGGATCCGAATAATTCTGCTTTATGTCGGTATAAGGAAATAGCTCAAATTGTTACGGGAAATTCAGACGCCAGAATAGAGGAAGGTATCTTTTGGATAAGGAAGATCCAAATGGATTTAAATATCCCTTCTCTTGCAAAGTTCGGAGTTACCAGATATGACTTCGCAGCAATTGCAGAACAAGCCCGGCTGTCCAGTAGTATGAAAGGAAACATTATCTTCTTAACAGAAACAGAGCTGTTAGATATATTGGAAAAATCATTGTAATTAATCAATGCTTTCCAATTCATGTATCAGAGCATCAGCTTCTTCTTTCAATTGTTCAATTTCGGTCTTGTGCTCGCCTTCATGATAAGAAAGGTTTCCGAGTTTCTCCTCACTTAATTTCATCTTGTTGATGTATTCAACGCGCATTTCACCTTCAATGCCGTCCTTACTCAATACGTTTAAATTTCTTCGCATTTGTTCTTGCACTTTGTAGATATCGCCCCGATCTTGTGTGATGATATTAATCTCTGTTTCATGTTGGGAGATCTTGCTCCATATAGTAAAAATATCAACAAGACGCTCGTACATATGTTTATCTAATAAACCTTGTTCCATATATTTACGTAACCCATCTAGCGATTGGTCATGAATTACCGCATGGCGAGAGATTAATTGCCTTTCTAGTACTTTCAATTTACGTTCTGTATCTATTGGAGACAACACTTCAAAGCGGTAATGATCCAAAGTACGTTCTTTTGGGCTCAATGTTTCAAATAATTCATAACCTCCTGAGCGTGGGTGTTCGATAAGAATAGACATCTCTTTGGAAGTATGGTTAATAATGCGATATACTGTTTGGATTGTCTGCCATTCGACGATGATGAGGAAACCATCTTTTACGCCTAATCCTTGAGTTTCCACCTTGTGTGATGATTCAACCGTTACATTTACACCTAATTCAACCGCAAATGGTAAGATCACTTCACCATCCTTCGGTGTAAAAGGAAGGATAGCTTCTCCAATATATTGCCCATCTTCAATGACAGTTACTGGTCCGTGTTCAAGAACAAGATTTGTTTGATTTTTAAATCGTATGATTGCAATTGGGTGATTTGAAAAATTGGATTCATTATAGAGCAATTCTTTGCGATACCCAAGATTTGCGGAAAGGATCGGAACACTTGCCGATTGACCTCTACCTACTGACACAGGTGTATTGACAACATACTGGAATAATTCACCAAGGTCTTTTCCATGAGTAATGCTCAACATTGCTTCTTCAACACCTTCTTTAAATGTTACTGATTTATCATTTAAACTGATGTCGCTCTCCGAAATCATCGCGGGTATATTGCCGTTTGAAGTAAATGATTTATCGGATGGCCGCCTTATAAACGCTGGTTTATCTAACACTCTGGATTCTTCTTCGAGATAGGTGCGTTCAGGCATAAAAGGGGAATACAAATTATATAAAAAGGATACCGGCATTCCTGAAACAAAGGAAACTGAAATATTATTTAAGTCTTCCTCAAGTGGGTTATCAAATATACTCAAACCGAGAAGCATAGCGCGTGTTGCTCCTGCCTTAGGGTTTGTATCTGCTACCAGACGGTAACTAACTCGCCAAACTGGAGCTGGGGCAATATAAGATATGGATAGATCATGTTCCCCAGGACTTAATCTGATTTTTACGGCACAAAAATCAGCTTGTTGGATAGCTGTTTCTAAATATAAACGTAAGTCATCCGCTCCTTTCTCATCGATGATATCTACACCTGCCAATCGTCCTAGTTCAATAGCATAGACTTGAGATGTATTTTCTCTCATAATGGTTATGAGTGTCTTCTCAAGCGGTTGTTCTCCATCAGCTTGATCTATCCCTAATAGTTTTCCAATAATATATTGAGCTTGATTGGGGTAGTTGGAAACACGCATGATTTCTCCCATTAATAAGCGTACCCTTCGTCCTTTAAGACTTATAAGGAGATCTCGCATGCTCCGCTTATTGTTTATCTGTATAGAACATCCATTTAGTTGTTTCAACTTATTTTGTGGAGTGGGATATTCTAGTCCCAATACTTGACCTTTACCCCGATCAATAACAGTAAGACTCTTTAACACATCATCCATTTCTTCCGTACGGAAAGGCAATTCCACTTCTTCGCCATCAATTTCAGCTCGCCGTTCATAAAAACCAATACCGTGTTTGTAAAGAGTCATTCGTGTGATGGGTAACGTTGCCATTTCCTACCTCCAACCATCTCGATAAAAATAAATATCACCACAATGATTATAACAAATATATTCTATCAACCAATGAAAAACAAGCAAAACAATTTAGACAATACTTTATCCGGGAATCAATATTTTGATAACACAGGGCGTGACACCGCAGATATTATCGATATAGAATATGATTTATGTCTTATATCTCGTCGCTCCATTGTCGTTGTCTCTCCCTATGGTTATACTACAGTTATGTCTTTTGTTTATTGGATTCAAAGCCAAGTTCCGGTAACGCATTATCTGGATTTATTGCAGGTTTCCGTGCCCAAGGATAAAATGCGTTTCTAACTGCTGAAACAAGGGTATGAGTATACCCGTTGGTTGAGACGTATACCAAAGATCAACTTAAATATCCTACCTGCCTTTTACCAAGAAGAATCCTCAAGACAGTGCCGAAAATATTTCACTTTCTAGCATAATAAAAACGGGTCGGTATAACCCCGACCCGTTTTTATAAATTTTGGGGATAATTCTATGCTTCTGGAGCAGCCGAAGGATTGATTGTACCCTTTCCTTTTGCTCGGATCGTTTCAATACGGGATTTTTGTTCTTCTAAGACTACCTGCCCTTTCTTTTGGACATCAACAGCAAAATCTTGTGTCATTTTTGCGAGTTCATCTGCCCAGACACGTGTCTCCTCAATCGCAGTTTCTGCGCGTACACGCGCATTTTCCATGCCTTTCTCAGCATAAGCACGCGCTTCTTCTGCATTCATCACGGCTTTGTCTTTTAACTCAATACTCTTATTACGGATTATCGTTCGGGTTTCTTCCCCAGATTGAGGAGCCAGCAGTAATGCTGCTGCTGCTCCAGCTAAGCTACCGATCAGAAATCCAATAAAATAGGCTCCAAACTCATTATCTCGGTCAGACATAAATTGCTCCTTTATTATTTTTTCTTACCACGTGTTAGATTAAACATCTCTGCCAAGCGTTGCATGGCAGCAAGATACCCGTTTAGTTGAATAATTGGCTCAGTGATATGTTCGCTGATAAACATGGTAGTTCCGCGTAAAGTACTTACGGTTTCATTCGTCGATTCCAAGATTGGCTTCACTTCATGTTGTAACAGATTGATTAAACGGCTTAATTGAATGACAAGTATTACCAATACAAAGCCAACCAATATTGTTTCTAAAGCCATCAAGATTATAAAAATATCACGGATTTGCTGAGTTTGTTCTGCATGGGTCATTAAGAAATACACTGCCAAAACGACCAACGCTATGAATACTACCCCTCCAATAATCAGACCAACAATTGTCTTCGCCGGAATTTGAACTTGTTCTGAAGTTTGAAGTTTTGTATTACTTTCAATATCTTGAAATGAAGAGGGTATATCTTTTGAATCATCTCTAAAACCTTGAGATGACGTTGGTGTAACATCAGGAGGAAGATTCTTTTCCATAATTATTAATTATACCATCCTTTTTTGTGGTACTCAACAAGACATCTGTTTGATGTTGGCTACTACAGAGACTAATTCTTCAGTCATTATATCATCACCAGTTTGTTGGAAGATCTCACACAAGGCAGAAAAATACCATAATGTTCCTTCTTTTCCACCTTTGAAACGTGTCCAAGTTTCTTCCCCGATATGACGATATGTTGACCAAATCGCTCGAGCGTTATATAGTTTATCTGCTAGAGATACTCGCCGGATATCTTTAGAAGCATTCATTAAGTGTTCCAAATATGATTCCTTACGCAGGCGCCAAGGTGGTTTTACAGAAGTAAAAGAATCACTACAACCTTCTACTATTTGTGCAACATTCTCTCCAAAGTTTAAATGAATTTCTTCAAGAATTATTAATCCACCCTGATCTTCCACTGCGTCATGTAACAATGCAGCTATAGCTTGATCCTCATCGCCGCCATCTTCAAGGACTAATGACGTGACTCCAAGTAGATGAGCTATGTAAGGAACTTCTGTCCCTTTACGCGTTTGATCACTGTGTAACTTCATCGCATAATGGAAAGCTTGCTCAAACCGCTCTGTTAAGAATGGATGATTGAAATGTTCAATGTTCATGAATTCACTCTAAATAATCTATACCATTATTTTATCATAAATTGATTTATCCTTTAAGTTTCATTGGCAATCCAGCAATCATAAAGATAACTTCGTTGGCTTCTGCCGCCAAACGCTGGTTTGCGCGTCCTAAAGCATCTCGGTAGACTCGTCCAAGAGGATATGGGGGTACGATACCCATACCCACTTCATTCGATATGATGAACCAATCCATTTCTCCAATGTTGTACGTAGCCAGAATACCATCTATTTCATTCGAAATTGCAAGTTCAGCCGCCTGCGATGTGATAGGCTCCAATAAATGGGAAACCACATTTCCTGCTAAAACAGTTAAGCAATCTAATAATATGATTCTTGCTTGGGTATTTAAACTCCCGACAACTTTTCCTACATTTCGAGAGGCTTCGAGGGTTTGCCAATGCTGAGGACGCACAACGCGATGTGCGTTTACGCGCACCTGCATTTCTTCATCGCCGCCAATATCGGCTGTTGCCACAAATAAGACCGGCGCATTTCTTTGCTCGACCAGTTTCTGTGCATAAGCGCTTTTCCCGCTACGCACGCCACCGAGAATAAGAGTTAATTTTCCTGCCATGTTTCTACCATATTTTTAATGCGTAAACTAGTAAAATGATACCTTCACATACTTCTACTGTCAAACCAAACACATCACCGGTGATCCCTCCTAATCTTTTTCGTGCTATTATGGCAATTCCCACGGTTGCAATAATTGCAAGAACCAAAGCAATGGCGGCTTGCCAACCACCTAAAATTGTCATCAATAATGGCAGCGTCCCGGCGATAAAAACGTATTTTATCTGGAACTCATTGGAGAATGAAGCTCCCATACCTGTATTTTTTGCCTTTGGCTGTAAGGCGATCGTTAGAATCAACCAACGCGCGACAACTGGAGCAAACAAGAGAGCGTAAGAAAAGTTTACGTGCCCTATTCCGGCAAGAGAACTTATCCGAGTTAAACTAATTACGGTTGCTATTTTTATCAGGAGATGCAAAACCAAACCCATGACACCATATGAACCTAAACGAGGATCTTTTAGTATCTCTAGACGACGTTCTGAAGGAACGGAAGCTAGAAGAGCATCATAACAGTCTGATAGACCATCCCAATGTAATGCACCGGTTAACCACGTCCAAAAAGCGACCAGGAGTATTGCTTCTAAAAATGGAGAAAATAATTGCTGAAGTATCCAATCAAGTAGGACAAGCATGACCCCTATTATGAGTCCTACGAAAGGATACCAAACTCCCGACCGGCTTGTATTAGGGGAAATATCATCATATGTTGGTTTTGTATAAATCGGTATTATCGTAAGGAAGCAAATAGCGATTATCAGGTCTTTTAACATGATCAATTTCTTTATCACTAAAATTAGATAGGCTTCTCGAAATCAGGCGGATAAATGTTCATCGTTTTATATCTACCAATTATAAACAAAAACACGTATAATTACGGTGGTAAAACATGAACGAAAAAACACTCCGAACGCTTGAATACCCCAAAATTCTTGATCGCCTGGCAAAACATGCAGAGTTTAGTGTATCTGCCGAAAAAGCTCGCAATCTTCATCCCTCATCTGATTTGCGCGAGGCAAAATACAGGCAATCCCTGACGACTGAGGCACGCCATATCCTTGATGTATATAAATTAGGGGTAGGGGGTGCCAGAGATGTGCGCTCGATAGTAGAAGCAGCAGGACGCGGCATATATATTACCCCTCTTGAGTTTCTTGATATCAAAACTACTCTCATGTCAGGGAGAGATTTAAAACGTACCTTCGAACGCATACATTCGGATTGTCCGCAATTAGCTGAAATCGTTTCTCAGATGATTGTTCCGCTCGGTCTTGTCGATGCAATAACGCGTACTATCTCAGATCGTGGCGAAATTCTTAATACAGCCTCCGATCGGCTCAACACGATTCGTAACGAGATACGCATAACACATGATCATCTCCTGAGCCGGCTACAGCATATGGTAAATGATCCCAAAATCACACCTTACTTACAAGAAAATCTGGTCACTCAACGTGACGGTAGATATGTTATTCCCCTTCGTGTAGAGTTTAAAGGTAAAATCAAAGCAATTGTGCACGACCAATCTGCGTCGGGGCTTACCCTGTTTATTGAGCCACTTTCCATCTTAGAATTAAATAATAAGCATCGCGAATTGCTTCTTGAAGAAAGAGACGAGGAACAGCGTATCTTGTCATTATTAACCGAACAAGTTGCAAGCCATGCATCAGAAATATTGCAGACTGTAGAAAAAATTGCCGAGATAGACTTGATTTTTGCTTGTGCAAGATATGCAAATGAACTCCGTGCAACTGAACCAGATCTTAAACCTCAGCAACCAAAAAAGGGATCACAGCATCCTGGTAGTTTAATTCGTTTATGGCAAGCTAGGCATCCTCTTCTTAACCAAGAAACGGTTGTTCCAATTGATGTTGATCTTGAGGCTGATACGTACATCTTGGTGATTACCGGTCCAAATACAGGTGGAAAAACAGTATCCTTGAAGACGATCGGATTGCTTATATTAATGGCACAGTCCGGACTACACATTCCAGCGCAGAATGGATCTATGTTGAGTTTCTTTCGTAATGTGTTCGCGGACATAGGGGATGAACAATCCATAGAGCAATCCTTATCTACCTTCTCAGGACATATATCCAATATCATCTATATACTCAAAAGAGCGAATCCTCGAGATTTAGTCATTTTGGATGAATTGGGAGCTGGTACAGACCCTCAAGAAGGAGCCGCCTTAGCCCGCTCCATCCTGACGCATCTTTTGGAACGCGGTATAACTACTTTAGTTACGACCCATCACCCTGAACTTAAATCCTATGCTCATTCGACCTTCGGCGTTACAAACGCCAGTGTGGAGTTTGATCTCGTTTCCTTGCGTCCGACATATCATCTTACAATTGGACTTCCAGGACGTTCGAATGCATTGGCGATTGCTCAAAGACTCGGATTACCGCAGGAAATAATTACCGCTGCTCGATCAGAAATAAGCCCAGTAGATTTACATGCTGAAGACCTGTTGGAAGAAATTCGCCGGCAGCGTGACTCCTTACGTATTGTCCGTACCGAGGCAGAAATCTCAGCCCGCGAAGTCGAGAGTTTGCGCTCTGAACTCTCTAAGCGGTTGGATAAAATTAATCTTGAACGCCACAAAATCCTCGATGAAGCACGGCAGAAAGCCAATGCTGATTTACGAGAAGTTCAAATGAAAATTGAACAAATTCATCGCCAACTTACTCATAACCATCAGCCAACAGAGGGGTTAAGTAATTATAAAGAAGAAATCGTTGAGTTACAAAATTCTCTCGAAGATGCTGCCGAAACTGAAGCACCAGTTTCAACGCTTATCTTGCCATCAGGACCAATTCAAATTGGATCTCGAGTGCGCCTGAATTCATTAGGAGCTGAAGGCATCGTAATAAATATGAATGAAGAAGAAGCCGAAATACAGATTGGTATGATGCGTATGAAAGCAAGGTTATCCTTGTTGGATGTTTGTGGAGAAGAACAAACAGAGGAATATTCTACCACCCCTCTTGTCGCTGCTTTTGTGCATACCGCCCGTTCGTCGGGGAATGGATTACTTCCGGAATCTCCTGGAATTGAACTTGATTTGCGTGGTAAGCAAGTCGAGGAATCGTTAGAGATATTAGATAAATATATAGATGCTGCCTTTTTTGCGGGTTTACCGTTCGTTCGAATTATTCACGGAAAAGGTACTGGCAGATTGCGTATCGCCGTACGCCAGACATTGGATAAACATCCTAATGTAAAATCGCGTGAAACTGGACGAGAGAATGAAGGCGGTGATGGCGTGACCATTGTTAAATTCATGGAAAATGATTAATTATTTTCCGTGTTTTATTATTGTAGATGCTCTATTCTTTTTCACGGCTTCGAAATTTTAATTGAGCAATTACTATCGTTTAATGTAAGTGAACAATAAGAGTGTGAAAAATAATATGAATATCCTTTTAGTATACCCAGAATTTCCAGATACCTTCTGGAGCTTTAAACACGCTATGAAATTTATTCGTAAGAAAGCTGTATCACAGCCATTGGGATTGCTTACGGTTGCCGCTATGCTTCCGAAAGAATGGAATGTACGGCTTGTGGATGTCAATGTAAAGTATTTGGAAGATAAAGATATTAATTGGGCTGACTATATTTTCATCAGCGCCATGATTGTACAGCGAGAATCAGTTATCCAGATTATCGAACGTTGTAAGAAAGCGGATAAGACCATTGTGGCAGGTGGTCCTCTATTCACATTTGAACCAGAAAAATTTGATGATGTTGACTATCTTATCTTAAACGAGGCAGAGATAACACTCCACCCCTTCTTGGATGATCTGGCGTCGGGCAACCCTAAAAGAATTTATCGCGCTGATGATTACGCACCTGGTTCGTTTGCCAATTTGCATTTGACCCCTAAACCAAGATGGGATTTAATTGATCTTAAACGTTATAGCTCAATCAACGTACAATTCACACGAGGGTGTCCATTTAATTGTGATTTTTGTAATATCACTGCCTTTCTTGGACATAAGGTACGTACCAAGACGACTCGCCAAGTTTTAGCTGAATTAGATGGTCTTTATGCACAAGGTTGGCGTGGATCTGTTTTCTTCGTAGATGATAATTTCATCGGAAACAAACGGATTCTCAAGGAAGACTTATTACCGGCATTAATACAATGGCACAAGGGGAAGATTGGTATAACCTTTAGTACGGAAGCCTCCATTAATCTTGCCGACGATGAAGAATTGATGGAATTAATGACAGATGCTGGCTTTGAATTTGTTTTTGTGGGTATTGAAACCTCAGATGAAGAAAGTTTGGCAGAAACCCATAAGACTCAGAATAAGTGTCGAGATCTGATCGGGGATGTCAAAAAAATGCAGCGTGCTGGTTTGGAAGTAAAAGGTGGCTTCATCGTTGGCTTTGATAACGACACTGCTACAACATTTCTCCGACAAATTGAATTTATCCAAAAAAGCGGAATCGTGACTGCTATGGTAGGGATTCTCCAAGCGCCTCCTGGAACAAAACTTTATCAACGTATGATTGAAGAAGGGCGATTGATCACACAGATGTCAGGAGACAATGTAGATGGCACAACCAATATCATTCCAAAAATGAATCCGGAATTGCTGTTCGAGGGATACAAAAAGATAATGAGTACGATCTACTCTCCTCAGCAATATTACGAACGTGTCAAGACGTTTTTGAAAGAATACAAGCCACCAAAAATCCAGCTTCCAATCGATTTTGATTCGATCATGGCGTTGCTTCGCACAATTGTGCGGCTTGGCATTTTAGGGAAAGAAAGACTCTATTACTGGAATCTTATCTTCTGGACACTCTTCAACCGTCCAAAGTTATTTTCCCAGGCAGTCACGCTGACGGTATATGGTTACCATTATCGTAAGGTATGCGAAAATAAACATCTTTATTAATTATTTCAAAGGGTAAATATTTCTATGTCAAAAGTTATTATTGTAACGGATAGCACCACTTATCTTCCTGAAGATTACATCAAACAATACGCTATAAGGGTGATTCCTCTCACCTTACATTGGGAAGATAAAACTTATCGAGATGGTATTGATATTACTCCAGATGAGTTTTATGCTCGTCTGGCAAATTCTAAGTCCATACCCACAACCAGTCAATTAAGCGCGTATGAGGTACAGCAAGTATTTTCTGATCTTCTAAGTCAAGGATTCACTGCCTTGGGAATGTTTTTATCGAGTGGTATTTCAGGATCATACCAATCTGCCATGCTTGCCAAATCTCATTTGGATACTGAAAAAATTGAAGTGATAGATACACGTTTGGTTTCTATGGCGCTTGGTTTTCAGGTCTTAGCAGTCGCCCGCGCTGCGGAACAGGGGGCTTCTCTGAAGGAGTGTATCGAGGTTGCTCAAGATGCTTACTCAAAAATTGGAGTTTATTTTACTGTTAACACTTTAAAATATCTTAATCAAGGAGGGCGTATTGGCAG
>JBAXBF010000028.1:0-18129 GCA_037142095.1 Chloroflexota bacterium | reverse complement strand
CAATGTTCATTTTTCACCTTACGAATAAAGATAACGGGCGCGTTTAAACGATATTGCGCTCCACGAAACGACAATTATACTATAACTCTCTCTTTTTTGTGAGTTATTTAAGTTTCCTTTGCCAATTATGACAAAGGAAACGTTAGTCGACAAAGATGGGTCAGGGATACATTGGTAAGTTAGATAGACCTCTGAAGCAATGCAAAATCAATAGAGAGAACTCTAAATTTCATAGGTTTTGAGGCTTTCAAGAGAAGAATTAATTTCGCGTGATAACACTTTGACCTGCTTAATCAACGTCTCGGCAGTACTCCGTTCGCCGTGATTGAATTTATCGACGGCGTCCCAGGCTAAACGGTGTAAGTGGCGATGGGGGGCATCTACTGCATTATACTCTTGAAGGTGTCCGTAATGGGCTTTACCGAAATTATAATACCAGCGACCAAGAGCGCAGTGAGAATGCGATTCAATATCGTTATTGCGTAATGTGATTTTACCTGACAGCATATCATCTAAGCGGCGCACCCATTGATTATGTCCATCGATATAATCATCAATTTTTAGTATGGCTGTTTCTTCATTGGTCAAGCGAAATTGTTTTACCAAAGATTGCAACGTGGAAGCCATGTTCGCCAATGAATGAACAGAATTGGAGATGCCGTCCACCTGTGTATTAACTTCATCTGTTGCGGTACTCACTTGTTCAACTGCGATACTGTTGTCTTTACTGATAGCGGCGATATTCTCAATCATCTGGCTGACGGTTGAGGCACTGGCAGTCATCTCTTCAGTAGCAGCCGCATTTTGCTCTACCACCGCGGATACAGAATCCATGGAGGTAACCAGGCTGCCTGCAAGAGACCCCATCCGTTCGGCGGCGGCTGCGATTTCTTCGCCAGAACGGTTACCTTCCTCTGCTTTCTTGAGGATATTAGCGAGTGCCTGTCCAGCTTCGTCTGCAAGGGACACACCGGTTTCCACTTCGCCGGCACTTTCACGCATGGCTTGGATGGCTTCGTCAACTGTTTTTTGAATATCTTTGATTAAGGTTGCCACTTCTTGGGTTGACCGTGTGGATTTTTCGGATAGTTTACGAACTTCATCTGCGACGACGGCGAAGCCTGCACCATGCTGTCCGGCACGGGCGGCTTCAATTGCGGCGTTAAGTGCCAATAAATCCGTCTGGCTGGCGATATCTCGAATCATTTCGGCAATGATTCCAATCCGTTGAGAACGTTCTCCCATCTCTTGTACTTTACTTACGGAAAGGTCAACCTTGGTCTTGATGGCTTCCATGCTGTGGACTGCTTGTCCAACGGTATCGGCACCTTTACGGCTAACATCGACCATGCTGGTTGTGCTTTCTGCTTGTGCTCTTGCACCGATGGATACCTGTTGGATAGCGGTGAAGATATCGGCAGTGATTTTTGATGCGTTACCAACAGAAGATGCTTGTTCCTGGGCTCCACGTGCGACACCATCTATGGAATGGGTTAATTGTTCGATCGATATAGCCGTATGCGATACATTATCAGTCTGCCGAGCGGCTCCTTGGGCGACCTGCTGGGATGTTTGGGCTATTCTTCCGGTTGCTTCCCCGGTTTGTGTGGCTGCTTCTGCAAGTTGAACCGATGCTGTACCTAAAGCCATAGCGCTTTCTGTCACTTGTTGGATGAGTGTTCGCAAGTTTTCCACCATTTGATCGAAAGCATGCCCTGTTTCCTGCAGATGGAAGATCATTTGATTATATCCCTCTGCAAGGCGTCCCATCTCATCTTTAGACTGGTAAGTGAGCGGTTGGGTTTTGACTGTGATGGAGCGCGTCAAATCACCGGATGCCAGCGCAATAGAAGCTTCTGATAACGCTGTCAGGTCTACTGAGGCAATTTGCTCAGCAGTTTGTGCCATCAGCCGAGCTGCATTGGCGATGCCACTCGCAATGAGTAAGCCGAGCCCTAAAGCGAGCAGAATGGATAGAACCAATACCCCAATAATGACTTGAATGGAGAAGGAATAGATTTTCTGCGTTTCGAGTACATATTCGCTGGAGACCTGGAGGTTATAGTCTCCCCATTTCTTTAATGCATTTTCAAATCCGTCCATTTCTGGTTTTGCCGCCGCTAGTATTTCTGCAGCTCTGGAATAATTCCATGTACGGCTGACCTCAAGGAATTCCGAACTATTATCCAGATATGCTGTCCACTGGGAGTGCACGTCTTGAAACAATTTACGGGCTTTGGGATCTTTGATAGATGGCTCGTATTTTTGAAATGCCTCTTCGATCGTGTTTAAGGTGCTTTGCGATTCATCTTCAATTATCTTTTTATCGTCCGGTGTGGGAGCTGTAATATGTTGGTACTGGAGTTGCCGGTAACGACTGGCAGATTGTTCAATAGTGCTCAATTGGTTCAGGCTGGGAATGATATTATTATTTAAGAAGTTGAGGCGATCGGCTAGAGTTGCAATTTCGTATATTGCAAAAATCCCAAGAATTGCCATCAAAACAATAACGATAAGGAATCCCCCCAATATCTTAAAGCGGATACTAAATTTCATAGAACGTCCTCCAGTGTTATTGTTATCATACCCTATCCTTTTCCAGGATACAAGAGGAAAAGAATAGCGGCTTAATAAGGGTGATACTTAAAAAATTAGGGCGGATATTGCCAAATTGGATACCCGCCCTCTTGTTGTAATCTAAAAGGTATTTGGAATTATGGGGAGGTACTGTTATAGAACCAGTTATAGGCGTAATAACCAGAGTATGGACTTTGCATCCGAATGGCAATCTGACTGGTGTTGACCAGATTAGCGGGGATGTTGAACGTTGCCGTGAAAGAACCACCAGCATTCGAACTGAAAGTGGCAACTTTTGTACCGCCAATGCCTTGAGATCCCATGTTTCCCATGTAGACATCAAAAGTATCATTGACGGGGAAATTGCTAGTCAGGACGGTGACTGTCTGGTTTTGCACCACGCTTTGGATATTGAAAGTGGGTAAGACGAAAATAGGCGTCGGCAAAGGTGTCCAGGGACCAGGCGTCGGAAAAGGACCAGGTGTCCAGGGTCCGGTTGAATTGTTATAAAACCAATTATAAGCGTAGTAGCCAGTAGTTGGACTTTCCAGACGAATTGCGATTTGAGCAGAGCCGTATAGATAGGGAGGAATATTAAATGAGGCGGTTAAACTGCCACCCGTACCTGAACTGACACTACCGCAGCTCGTGCCGCCGATACCAGCCGTGCCCATCGGTCCCATCTTACAGATGAAGGTCTCGTTGGGAGGGAAATTATTGGTTAAGACAGAGACAGTGCTATTCTGTACCACACCCTGGATGCTGAACGTTGGATAACCATAGTATGGTGGTGGGTAGGGACCGGGTGGATAGGGGCCAGGTGGGTAAGGACCGGGTGTCCAAGATCCGGTTGAATTATTGTAAAACCAATTATAAGCGTAGTAGCCTGTGGTTGGACTTTCCAGACGGATAGCGATTTGAGATGAACCATACAGGTTAGGAGGTATATTGAAAGTCGCACTGAAACTGCCGCCAGAACCGCTGTTAATGGTTCCGCAAGGCGTACCGCCAATTCCCAATGACCCCATAGGTCCCATCCGGCAGTTAAATGTATCGTTGGGAGGGATGTTATTGGTCAGGATCGTAACGGTGCTATTATTTACCACGCTCTGAATACTGAAAGTGGGGTAATAGGGGTTGGTCGGATAAGGGGGGTATGGCGGCGGATAAGGCGGAATGAAAGTTGGACCTGGAATGGGTCCGGGAATGATTGAGCTGTTATAAAACCAGTTGTAGGCAAAGTTTCCCGAATAGGTGCTTTCCAGACGAATGGCAATTTGGGGAGAATTGTAGAGATTGGAAGGAATGGTAAATGTCGCAGTGAAAGAGCCGCCTGCACCGGAATTGATAGATCCGACTAATGTGCCGCCAACACCCTGTGAACCCATGGATCCCATACGAACATTAAAGGTGTCATTCGGGGGGAAGTTACTGGTTAGAATGGTAACCGTACTATTATTTGCCACGTTGACAATGCTGAATGTCGGGTTGTAAATGTTGTTAGCTTTATTCTCGTTGCCGGAATAAATGCTATTGTTATTGAAGTTACCACTCAATACCTGTCCGGTTGAGGCATTTACCAACCAAATATTCAATTGGTTTGCGCCACGCAGCGAAACGGGTATATTGAAACTTGTGGTGAAACTGCCTCCTATTCCTGAATTCATTGTGCCAGCCGGGACGGCGCTTTGATAATAGGTTCCCGGATAGCCCATGGAGACATTATAGGTGGTTGCAGATGGGAAATTATAGGTTTGAATAGTTACGGATTGATCCCGTATCACGCTGATTACAGAGAAGGAAGATTCGAAGGGTCCAGGAGGCGTTGGACCAATAGAATTGTTATTGAAGGTAGTATAGGCAGATGAGCCTGTACTTGTGCTTTCTATTCGAAGGTCGATCTGGTACATACCACGCATGTTGATTGGGATGTAGAAGTTCAAAACGAGTGTGCCACCGCTTGATGAAGTAACCGTATCGACGAAGGTACCATTGAGTCCCTGGCTTCCGGCAGGTCCCATCCGAACGTTAAAAGACTGGTAGGCAGGTAAGTTGTTGGTTTGAATGGTAACGGATTGGTCACGTATGACACTTAGAACCGTGAAAGAAAACGGATATGGAGGATAAGGGGTGGGCGGAATAGGTGGATTGTATCCACCGTAATTTGTGAACCAGTCGAAGGCGAAATAATTTCCAATGGTTGACTCGGCGCGAATTGCGATCTGGTATGAGCCGCGCAGATTAGCTGGTATGCTGAAGGTGGCGGACATGCTCCCGCCGTTGCCGGAGTAAAATGAACCAGCCAAGGTGCCTCCGACACCGTTTGTTCCCATAGGACCCATGCGTACATTGAAAGTTTTCCCGGCAGGGAAATTATATGCATTAAGGGTTACAGATATATCTGGGATGACATTCGAGATGGTGATAGTGGGTGTCACTCCTGGCGGATATGGGAAACCGGGGGTTGGGTAATAAGGTGGGTAATTAGGCGGATAATTGGGTGGATAATTAGGCGAATTATATGGTGGTGGTATATACGGAGAGCCCGAATTGTTATAACACCAGTTTGTGCTATATAAGCCAGAGACTGTGCTTTGTAGGCGGATGTCGATCTGATAGGCGTCACGTAACGCAGGCGGAATACTGTAAGTTGCTGTAACTTGCCCACCCATTCCGCTATTGATCGTGCCGACAACGGCACCGCCGACCCCCTGCGTACCATAATTACCCATCGTTACCGTGATTGTGTCGTTCGCTGATAATGCGGTGGTCTGGAGCGTTACACTCTGACCTTGTGAAGCATTCACGATTGTAAATGATGGTGTAATATATTGGGCAACAGGAGCAGCAGAGGCGGGAGCTGCGAGTGATGCCAACAAGAAGACAATCAAGATTGAAGCAAAAGTCGGTTTCATAAGTATCTCCTTCCCAATCCGATTAACGGTTAATTAAGAACGCGCACCGAGAATCCTTTGCGGTGATTCTAGTTTAACATTTTATACGCAAAAGGATATAAACCCAGTCTAAAACCTAAATAAATACTATATAAAAGTACAGAACACTTTGGATATGTATTGTGTCCTGTGTTATATTTTACCATAAAATTATGTTTTTAATATACATAGAATCTTCTCAAAAATCATATTTATTTTTAACAATTAATGTAGTAAAATATAAGAAGGCGTTTTTATTGTAAAGATAGATGCTGCACCTTACCATCTGTATAACTTATCATCTATAAGTTGTCCTCATCTGCTTTATCATCGATGCTTTCCTTTTTATTTATGTTTATTTTAGGAGGCGGAGTAACATCCGTAAATAATTATGACGACAGAACTTATCTCCAGAATTATTGGACTTATTGTTTTAGCGCTACTAGGGATTTGGGAAGGCTATGCTTTACCGGGGCAGGTTCATGCTTCTGGCATTGAGGAATTAATTCCTTCCCATATCCTGACATTACCACCGTATTTATTTGCAATTATTCTAGGTATCATTAGTGGTGCCGTTGGTTTTGCCTTGACACCTAAGGCAGTAGTCAAACCACTCACGGCTCTAGGCAATAAACTTATCCAGGTGCCGGCACAAAAACTTGTTGCCGGATTGTTAGGTTTACTGTGCGGGTTGATTGTCGCTTCACTGGCGACCTTCCCGTTTTCAAAATTACCGGTTCCTCTGAGCCAGGTTATTCCCCCGGTATTTGCCATTTTATTTGGTTATCTGGGCGCGGCTGTGTTCATGATGCGTTCACAGGATCTTTTTTCATTTGTTCGCAACCCATTCTCCAGCCGCTTTAGTACCGCTAACACGATCTCCAAAGGTGATGCAAGTGGTCAAATGGAGGAAATGGAAAATGATCAACGTCCGATTCTTATGGATACGAGTGTCATTATTGATGGGCGCATCTCCGATGTTGCCCGTACCGGTTTTCTTATCGGTGTATTCCTCATCCCGCGTTTTGTGTTAAACGAATTGCAATATATTGCAGACTCACCAGACAGTCTGCGCCGTCAGCGCGGCAGACGGGGTATGGAGATCATCGCCCAACTACAAAAGAATCCTGCCATGCCAGTGCGTATCAGCGATATCGATGTTGAGGGGGTGCGGGATGTGGATGAGAAACTGGTTGTGTTGGCACGCCAATTACGTTGTCCGATTCTGACCAACGATTATAATCTCAATCGAGTAGCGGAATTGCAGGGAGTGGTCGTTTTAAACATCAACGAATTGGCGAATGCGGTTAAATCGGTGTTACTTCCCGGTGAGCTACTTTCGGTTAAAATTATTCAAGAAGGGAAGGAATCTGGGCAGGGGGTCGGTTACTTAGATGATGGTACGATGGTTGTCGTCGAGGATGGACGAAATCTATTGCTTAAAAAACAGGAAGCGACTGTTGTAGTAACAAAAGTTCTCCAGACGGCTGCCGGAAGAATGATTTTTGCAAAACAAATGGATTAGTACTAGAAGATGATACTTTTTTGAGGTATGATTATCTAAATGGCAGCCTTTCAATTAACGTATTTTCCTGAGCTAACAGCGCGGCAGCGAAACATTATTCTTTCTCCCAAGATTAATGGTACAGCTTATGTTGATTCCTTGCCTTACCTGGAGGAATTGGGAATTAATTTAGTAGATTATAGGCAACCTATTCAGTTCTTACCGAATACGAATGAGGCGATTCATCGCTGGTCGCCATATGTGCAAGGATTCTCTGCTAAATTTGTACAGCGAATCCTTGATATGTATAAACAGGATTACAAAAATTCACCGGTTGTGCTCGATCCATTTGCTGGTAGCGGTACTGTTCTTGTACAATCAAAGTTAAATAATATAGAGGTTTATGGAGTTGAATTAAACCCTCTTCTTCATTTTGTTACCCAAACGAAAATTAACACTTGGGGTGTCAGACCAGGAACATTGATTTCCATTGCACAAGGACTTTCCCAAGTAAAAATATCTCATGCTCCAGAATTTTTAAAGTCAAGCAATCAGTTCAACTCTCAAGTTCTTAATAATCTGGAAATAATAAAAAGCGGTGTTGACAACTTCATTCCCGTAAATGAATTAGATTGGCAAATTAAAAACCTTTTACTTCTGGCATTTTCCGCCATTCTGATCGATTGTAGCAATTTGAAACGCTCTCCTTGTCTAGGATATTGCCGCAAAAAGATTGTAAGTGAGGAAACTCCTTTTAAGTTATTCAATCTTAAGATCAAGGAAATGGTAAATGATTTGGAGTATATTCAAAGAAATTATCCAAAACCTAGTAAGAGCGATGTCTTTTTGGAAAATTCGATGAATTTTATCCATCCAAGGTCTTATGATCTAATAATTACATCTCCACCATATATGAATGGGCTGGATTACGTGATTAATTACAAAATCGAGATGGGGTGGCTTGGATTTGCAGATAATCATAAACAACTGAAAAAAGTAAAAGATGAAATGGTTGTTTGCGATAATGTTTCTAAAGGTCTGATCCGAAATTTTGCAGACCAAGATAGAAGATATACAAATAACTGGTTAGAAAATATTAAAGAACATATCTACCAAAATATTGAGCGACGTGGGAATTACCGCCGAAAAGATATGCCTGAAATTGTGCATAAATATTTTGATGATATGTATAAAGTTATGAAATTAGTGGGTCAAGCTCTAAACCCGGGTGGTAGATTTATACTTGTCGTTGGAGACAGCCTCATTGCAGATGTTTATCTCCCGACAGATTTGTTATTAGCAAGAATAGGCAAAGAACTTGGATTGTCCATTGAAAAAATCGAAGTTGCCCGAAACAGACGTTCAGGACAGGTTCGGTCTTATAAGCTTCGCGAAACAATTATAACTTTGCGAAAAGAGTAAATATATTATGATAAACCAAGAATATGGATATTTGGAAAATCCAGCCAATGGTTTAGGGATTGTTCGTGCTCGTACTCAAATTGGAAATTTACGTATTTGGGATATCCCAAGAACGGAAGAATCATTAGTAAAAGTTATTGAAGAGATTGGCGGTTCACCTGTGCCCGGTTTATATATGCTTTTTGATGAGAAAACAGAGAAAAAAGTATATATTGGCCAATCCGAAAACCTTAATACTCGTTTATTAACGCATATGAAAACTCCCGAAGATAAAATTAAGGGATGGGATAGAGTATTACTCGTCAATGATGGTCGATGTGCCTCGCAATCTGACCTGAATGATGAAAATATTCGCTTGATATTAGAAAATTATCTTGTTAGCTTATTCAAGATTAACCGATATAAAGTTGTAACATCTGCTATTCGGACTCCAAGTCTAAGTGCAACTCAATATACACTCGTAGGTGCCTACAAAAACGAACTCAATATCTTACTGACTAGAAAGAGTAAAGTCACTAAGTTACTTACTGAACGCGGAGATGATGAGGTGTACAACGACGAGGTAAAAAAAATATTAGAAAGTAAAGGCTATAAGATAAACAATTGGGGCAAACACGAGGCTATTGTAAATGGTAAAGCGGCGTTCATTCGTCCCGGAAGTCTTAAGGATAAGGGGTGGCAGGTTACCTTTCGAGGCGCTAAAAATAATAGTTTCAAATCCCGCTTGGCAGCAGGGGATGGTTATTTGATCATGCCACGAGGACCCATCTTACTTATTCCTTTAACTGATATTCGGGATTTTATTCAGAGTATTGATTCGGAAGCTTTTGTAAGGGATACAATTGATATTTTTATCCAATTTAATGATTACAAAATAATCATGTTTTATAAGAGGAATGAATTGGATTTGACACGATTTCTATTAAGGCATTATGAATAGTCTCAATCCATTATCTATCTCTTTTCTTAGATAAGGAATTTGAAGATGAGGGAGAAATTATGACATTACAAATCTATAACACGCTTACACGTCAAAAGGAAGTCTTCGAAACCTTGCGCCCCGACCAGGTTTCGATGTATGTTTGCGGTCCCACTGTGTATGCCAAAGCTCATGTTGGACATGCTATGTCGGTGTTGGTATTCGATATTATCCGCCGTTTTCTAGAGTATCGCGGTTACACTGTTTACCATGTAACCAATTATACCGATGTGGACGATAAAATCATCCAACGTGCGAACCAGGAAGGTGTGGATTCCTTCTCTCTGGCAGAACGATATGCTCACGAATTTGACCAGCATTTGAAAGAATTAAATGTTCTGCCGGCAATGGTCAAACCACGCGCTACACAAACCATGGGGAAGATAGTTGAGATTATTCAAAAGTTGATCACCCGCGGTTTTGCTTATGAGGTCGAAGGGGATGTTTATTTCCGGGTTCAGAAGGATGACGATTATGGGAAACTCTCTCGCCGCCGCCTGGAGGATATGCAAGCCGGGGCGCGGATTGATGTGGATGATCGAAAGGAACATCCGATGGATTTTGCCTTATGGAAAGCTGCTAAACCTGATGAGCCGGCTTGGGATAGTCCCTGGGGCAAAGGTAGGCCGGGCTGGCATATTGAATGTTCGGCAATGAATCTAGTACATCTTGGTGAGCAGATCGATATTCATGGGGGAGGGAATGACCTTATTTTTCCGCACCATGAAAATGAAATTGCTCAGACGGAATGTTTAACTGGCAAAGCTTTCGCTCGTTATTGGGTACATAATGGGATGCTGCAACTCTCCGGTGAAAAGATGTCCAAGTCTCTGGGAAATTTAGTGACTATTGAGGACTTCTTACGGGATAACGATGCCGATGTGTTGCGTTTGATGGTCTTAAACTCCAGTTACCGTAATCCGCTGACCTTCAATGATGAGGTTATTAGTGCGAACAAACGCGCTTTGGAGCGGATGCGTTCTGCGTTTAATCCCGCAGAGCTGGTTGAAGTTCCGATTTCGGATGAGGCAATCCAGACTCTTCGCGCACAGATGGAAGCTACCAAACAAGGTTTTCTAGAATCGATGGACGATGATTTTAATACCGCCGGAGCTTTGGGGCATATCTTTGAGCTTGTCCGTTCCATAAACCAGGCGCGTGATCAGGGCATTGACGCGGGTAATCTTGAGCAGGCACAATCTTTATTGCGTGAAGTGAGTAATATCCTTGGCTTACGTCTGCAAGAAGCCATTACAAGAGAATCATGCCAGGAAGATATTGGTCCCTATGTGGATTTACTAATTGAAATACGCCTTGAACTGCGTAAACAGAAGCTTTGGCAGCTCTCTGATAAAATCCGCGACCGGCTTAAAGATATTGGGGTAATCTTGGAAGACCGCAAAGACGGATCAACCACCTGGAAATTAGAATCATAACAAAGTCTGTCTATGCGTGAATGGATTGTTGGACGTCAGCCAGTGTACGAAATCCTGCGATCAGGACGGCGGCAGGTATACCGCCTACTGATCGCGCAGAGCAAGGATATTGAAGAGGCAGAGAAGGGACGGATTGCCGATATTCTTGCTTTTTGTACCAAAAGAAAAGTAGAAGTGGAACGCGTACAACGTGATCGACTTGATGGATTGGGAAGTGGGCACCAAGGTGTGGCAATACAGACCGATCCATATCCATATCTTGACTTGATTGATATCCTGGATCATGTTGAAGAGCGTGGTGACCCTGCCTTCCTCCTTATTCTTGATGTATTACAAGATCCACAAAATCTGGGTACACTACTGCGCACTGCAGAAGCGGTGGGTGTGCATGGTGTACTGCTTCCTTTGCGGCGGACTGCGACCATCACTCCGGCAGTCGTGAGCGCATCTTCTGGGGCAAGTGAATATCTCTCCATTACCCAATGTAATCTGGCACAAGCCATTGAAACTTTGAAAAAAGAAGGGATATGGGTGATTGGGTTGGATGCTGGAAAGGATGCCCAACCTCCCGAACATGTGAATCTAAATTTACCGTTGGCTTTAGTGGTGGGCAGTGAAGGTCAGGGAATGCGGTCACTTGTGCGCCAACGGTGTGATCTGGTCTTACGTCTGCCTATGCGCGGCAAAATAGCTTCGCTGAATGCTGCTACTGCTGGTTCAGTTTCGCTCTATTTGGCATGGCAGGCACGTGAATATGGAAGGAAACAAGACTAAAACCGGCGCTTAGAGCGGTGCAACAGGCGGAACTAATACCGCCATTAGCGGTTGACATTGCCGTAAGGAAAACATATAATCAAGACATGGTGAATATATAGAGTTCTTAATGTTGAATGATGTAAATGGTATAAACAGAGCATAGAATATATAGAAATAGGACAACCAAGAAGGAGGCATTATGCTAAAAGAGAAAATGTATCAACGCCGGACTATCAAATGGCTGTGGATTGGATTGATCGTTATTCTATTGCTCAGTTTCCCCGCCAATTCTTGGGCAAAAATAAATTATGATTTAGTGATCCATTATATCCAGACAGAGATGAATGGAGATAGTAGTTATCTTGTCAAGGTTTATTTTTCTGTGATTGATGGGGACAATAATTTGCAGAAGGATTTAGCCAAAGACGATGTCAAGGTAACCGAGAATGGCAAACAAATAACCATCGATTCCTTTTCCCAGGTTACCGATGAGAAGAAAAATATAATCCTTGTCATCGATACCAGCGGGATATCTACGCGGGTCAATGATGAAAAAGAAGCCGCCACGAATTTTATTAAGAATCTGGAACGTGATGATACGATCGGGATTGTCAGCTTTAGCGAAGAAGTAAAAATTGAAGCAGATATCGACAAAGATCATGACAAGGCTTTGGGAGAAGTCAAGAATATCAATGCTGTTCCTTATGATGGGGGAGACTGCCTGTACGATGCCATTTATCAAGCTGAACAGATGATGGCAAAACAACCCGTAGGACGCCGATCCATCATTGTCTTCTCAGATAATATTGACAAGAAGCCAGGTAGCACAAAGGGATGCAGCTCTCAGACCGTAGATGACGTAATTAAAATGGCTACAGACTGGAATACGCGTCTGCCAGTCTATACGATTCAGGTTACTGAGAGTGGGGACGAGAAGAATCTAAAGCGTATTGCCGAGAAAACAGGTGGACGCTACCGCCTGGCAAAGAATTCGTCTGAACTACAAACCTTTTTGGCAGATCTATCCAATCAATTTCAGAATGAATATGTACTGCAATACACATCTCAGGATGTCCCAGGGGATTATACCATTGTGGTCGATGTGGATAAGGGGAGCATAAAAGACCAGGATACACGCTCGTTGAAGTTAATTCAGGGTGTTTTGCCAACCGAAACAACCACCATCGAAACACCACAAGCCACGAATACCTCACAAGCAGCGGGCTCAAAGAAAACGCCACAACCAGCGAAGACCGCTGCGGTACAGGAGAGCGTTCAGGCAACAGATACACCCCAGGCATTGGGATTCATAGAAGAATTGGCTTCCGAAATGGAGGTCGATTCGTGGATGCTCTACGCCGGGATTGCGGCGGTTGTCATTTTTATTATCTTTTTAATTATAATTTTCATTATTATACAAAGCAGCCGGAAAAGTAAGAAGAAAAGTACCTTATCCATGGTTCCACCTGCTGCGCCTGTTTCTGCGGGTAACGAAGCGACGATGGACGGGTTCGTGGCTGCATCCAAGGGTGCTGGAATGACAGGCAGCCAAATTGGTGCTTTGACAATCATGGCGACGGACGATACAACGCTTGTTGGAAAAGTACTCTCGGTTAATAGCGGCAGAACATCCATTGGACGGAGTGCCGAAAATGATATTGTTTTATCAGGAGACCGGGCAGTCTCACGTGAGCATGCCATCATTGAGCAAGCGGGGAGTAAAGTTTACTTTGCAGAGCTAGTAAGTCAGGGTGCAGATAGAAGTATCAAACGACCTACTTACGGGACCTATGTTAATGATATAAAAATCGGACAGGACCCGGTGGAACTGAATACAGGGGACGTAATCCGATTGGGCACACGCTGCAAGATGCGTTTTGAGAAATTTATTCTCGATACGTCTTCGGAAGCTACAGTGGACGGTATGAGTGCTTCTGGTGATGAGCGAACCATCGACGGCGGCGGTGGCGGTGAAACGGTGGGTTACCAATAGCCAGGTTGGGCGATTGCTGGTAACCTGAAAAATTATTGTTCTCTACCCTTTTTTGCCCCAAACCTGGGGGGTTGTGTTTGGGGCATTTTGCGTAGTTCTTTTAATTCCGAGGATGTAAGATAACGCCATTCGCCCCGTTTCAGATCCCCTAATTTGAGTGAACTGATGCGCATACGGATTAAGCGCAAGACCGGTAAGCCGATTCGCTGGCACATCTCGCGGATTTGGCGGTTGCGTCCTTCGCAGATTGCCATCCCCAACCAGCAATCTTTTCCTGCTAGATTTTCAACCCAAACGCGGGCTGGCATGGTGCGGTGTCCATCTTCAAGGACGATGCCATGCCGTAACGCTGATAATTGTTTTTCATCCGGTTGGTGGTTAATGAGGACGCGATACTCCTTTTCATGTCCATAACGGGGATGCGTGAGGTGATTTGCCAGTTCACCGTCATTGGTAAGCAACATTAAACCTTCTGAGTCTTGATCCAATCTGCCAACCGTGAATAGACGCGTCGAAACATCCACCATATCCATGACAGTTTTTCGTCTATCCTGGGGAATGCTGGTGGAAATAACCCCGCGCGGTTTGTTCAAGGCAATATAGACAAGCGATTCCTGTTTTACCTTTATGATACTTCCGTTGACTATGATTTTATCCTGGTCTGGATCGGCTTTAGTACCAAGGGTGGCGACTTGACCATTAACTGTAACCCGTCCCTCGGCAATCAATTGTTCACTCGCACGGCGAGAACCAAACCCTGCCCGTGCCATTATCTTTTGTAAACGTTCTACGCTCATCTTTTTATTCCTTCCCTTCTACCAAATTATCGTTGTCTAGACCACTTTGCTTTTCCAAAGCAGGTAAATCTTCGACGGAATTTAAACCGAAATATTGCAGGAACTCAGCCGTAACACTATAAAGAAGGGGTCTGCCGGGTGTTTCGGCGCGTCCCACCTCTTCAATCAAACCCTTGTTGAGTAGAGATTTAATGACACCATCGCTATTGACACCCCGAATGGCGTCTATTTGTGGGCGGGTAACGGAGTGTTGGTATGCAATCACTGCCAGGGCTTCGAGAGCAGCATTGCTTAACCGCCCACCTGTCTCCAAGCCTAACATGGATTCGATCAATGATGCTGCTTCTGGAGCAGAAGTGAGTTGATATCGTCCTTGATGGTGTTGCAAACGGAACCCGCGTTGGGTGTACTCTGCTTCTAACTCTTCCAAGCCTTTTTCAATCTGGGGTGTGGGCAGGTCAAGAATCTTAGCAAGTGAATTTGCTGACAGAGCCGCAGGTGAAGCAAATATTAAAGCCTCTAGTTGTGATAATAAGGTTAAATTGGTTGATTGTATGTTACTCATAGTTCGTGTATAATTTAAGTTTGGATAATACCATAATTTGTAATTTTACCTTTAGTCATTTCTGACACACCAAAAGGAGGTCTCTTGTGAAGCAAAATATATCCATATGGGCGAGCGTGTTGATTTTGATGTTAGTAATTCTCGCATGTAATTTACCCTTTGCCCAAAAAGCACCCCCCCCTGTACCGGTTTCCGGCGAGGCTGTCCAAGAACTTAAGCAAGAATTGGCAACAGCGGTGCAGCAGGCAGTGCAGACCGGTGAAGTCAACCTGGAAATAACAGAAGAACAGATCACTTCAACGCTGGCGCAAGCTTTACAAAAACAAGAACAATTACCCATCTCTGATATTCAGGTGCGCCTGCAGGATGGCAAGATTCAGGTAACCGGAAAAGTATCTCAGAGTGGATTAAAATTACCTCTTGATTTGGTTGTATCAACCGGGGTGCAGAATTGCAAACCTAAACTCAAAGTTGAATCTGCAGCCCTGGGTCCTTTGCCTCTTCCAGATGATTATTTGAACCAAGTCATGCCAATAGCAGAGATGGCGTTGGATGAGTTGATGAAGAAAACCGATCAACCAAATTTGTGTATCGGCTCGATCACCATTGGCGATGGAAAAATAACCATAACCGGATCAGCTCCGAAATAGCTTCATAGAGGATTATACCACTTTCTATGCCAAAATAAGGTGAGATGTTCTTTGGATGGGCATCTTACCCAAAATTACTACGACACCTGACGATGCTTGAATTATCTTCCTGGCGCAGCATTCTTTATTCTATCCTAAAAACACTGATTTTTGGGATTTTTTTGGTATCGTGTGTTCCTCCGCAAATACAGCCGGAACAGATTATGGTCCGGGTGGATACAAAGCCGGCGCTGAAAACGACGCCCATACCCCAATCTGCAAGGGTGCAATTGCCTTCAGGAGCAACCGTACAGGACGCATTAAATAAAATGGGTGCCCGGATAGGGGAATTTGATCGTGTAGAACCTTCCTCCTATACGATTTTGAAGGATGGTACAAAAATTATTATCTTTCAAAGACAGGAAATATATGATGTCAAGGAAGCTGCGATTCCTTACGAACAGCAAACGGTACGCAGCATGAATCTGCCTGTGGGTGATATTCGTATGATTCAAGCTGGAGAAAACGGTACGGAGGAAATTACTTTCCGGCGGGTCTATGAAGGCAATGTGGAAATATCGAATAACCAGATTAAATCGGTGGTGGTGAAAGAACCCGTCTCTCAAATATTAATGACTGGCAGCCAGATTCCCTTTACCCCATTTGATATTCCTGGTATTCTGGCATATATATCGGGGGGAAACGCCTGGGTTATGGAGGGGTCAACCAGCAAACGGCGTCCTTTGGTAATGAATGGGAAACTAGATGGACGAGTATTTTCGCTTTCGCCAGATGGGAGTTGGCTGCTTTTTAGCCAGCGTGTCCAGGAAAAAGAGAAGATTAATTCGCTTTTTGTGGTCAGAACAGATGGAATCTCGAAAGATCCACTTGCTCTGCAGGTGGATAATATCATCCAGTTTGCTGGTTGGGTTCCGGGGAGTAGTCTGCGAATTGCTTTTTCCAGCGTTGAGCCGCGCACTGCCGCACCTGGATGGCAGGCAAATAATGACCTCTATTTACTTGATTTTAGTGCCAATGGTTGGGTATCAAAACGAGTTCAAGTCTTGAGTTCCAATGCGGGCGGTGTTTACGGCTGGTGGGGAACCAATTTTCTTTTTTCACCGGATGGCAGCAAATTGCTCTACGTTCGTCCGGATGAAATTGGAACAGTGGATGTTAATGAGGGTAAACAACTGCCTTTAGTCAAAATTACACCATTGCAAACACAGGCGGATTGGGCTTGGGTGCCTGGGGTGTCCTGGAATCCGGATGGCGGCATGCTTTATACAGTAACCCATAAAGCGCAGGCTACCGCTGAATTAGCAGAGACCTCAACCGTATTTGACTTGGCAGCCGTTTTATTGGATGGAACTACTGTCCCAATTGTTTCCCAAGCGGGGATGTTTGCATATCCGATTCCTTCACCCGTGCAAGCATTATCCACAGGGGAGAATGCTTACCAATTGGCTTACTTGCAAGCCATTTTTGCTAATCAGAGCCAGACCAGCCGTTACCGCCTTGTCGTTTCGGACCGCGATGGCTCTAATAAGAAAGTGATATTTCCTACAGAAGGGATGCTTGGTTTAGATCCGCAACAAGTGATCTGGTCGCCTCAGGCATTGACGGGTAAGAAAGAGGGGAAGGCGATTTTGACCAATGCGAGCGTGACTGGTTATGTAGTGGCATTTATTTATCAAAAAGACATTTGGTTCGGGGATGTGGATACTGGCATTGCTCGTCAAGTTAGTGGAGAAAACTCGGTTACAAAGATCGATTGGAGATAGTATACAATGAAAATTTTAATCACTGGAGCTGCCGGATTTCTCGGTTCTCATCTGTGTGATCGCTTTCTGGCTGAAGGGCATGAAGTGATTGGTATGGATAATTTTGTTACTGGTAACCCAGATAACCTTGCCCATCTGGCAGGGCATCCAGGTTTTTCCTTTATCCGCCACGACATATCGAATTTCATTTTCGTTCCGGTAAAAGTAGATGCGGTGCTGAATTTTGCTTCACCGGCGAGCCCTAATTTGGAAAGTCCTTATGGATACGTGAATCTGCCCATTCAAACACTCAAAGCGGGAGCACTGGGAACTTTGAATGCTTTAGGTGTCGCACGTGCTCATAAAGCGCGTTTCCTGCTGGCTTCGACCAGTGAAATTTATGGAGATCCGGAAGTTCATCCACAACGGGAAGATTACGTTGGCCATGTCAGCACAATCGGGGTACGTTCTGTGTATGACGAAGCGAAGCGTTTTGCAGAAGCGCTTACGATGGCATACCATCGTTTTCATGCCATTGACACACGGATCATCCGTATTTTTAACACCTATGGGCAGCGGATGCGGCTTGATGATGGACGGGTAGTGCCGAATTTCATTCTTCAGGCGTTGAAGGGTGAGCCACTCACTATCTATGGAGATGGTTTGCAGACGCGCAGTTTTTGTTATGTGGATGATCTAATCGAAGGGATATTCCGATTATTGTTCTCTGAAGAACACTATCCAGTAAATGTTGGCAATCCCCATGAGTTCAATA
>JBAXBF010000027.1:0-18196 GCA_037142095.1 Chloroflexota bacterium | reverse complement strand
GGAAAGACCTATCTGGATGGTATTGACATCACCACACCACAACTTTTTCAGCTTGTTACAGAGACTGGGCAATTACCCCAAACCGCGGCACCTTCAATAGAGTCCTTCAAAAATGTTTTTAGCCAAGCGGGTGAGCATATTTATATCGGATTATCCTCGCAACTATCCGCTACTTATCAGAATGCAGAACTTGCCTTCCATGAAACTGGATCGGAGCGGGTAACCTTGATCGATAGCCTTAACATTTCTAACGGTATTGGTTTATTGGTTTTAAAAGCAGCCGAATTAAGGGATAAAGGTTTGACTGCCATTGAGATTACAGAGAAAATAAAAGCCAGCATTCCTAAAGTACGCACATCCTTTGTTATAGAAACGATGGAATATCTTTATAAAGGTGGGCGCTGTTCGGCAGTCCAGAATCTTATCGGGAGTTTACTTAAAATCCGGCCTGTCATTCAAGTTGAAGCCAATGGAAAATTGAGTGTAAAAGATAAAGTTCGCGGCAACCGTAGAAAAGCACTGGACTCGTTATTACTGGACTTGAAAAATCATCTCGCAGAAGTGGATCGCCATCGAATCTTCGTAGCTCACACGGGTTGTGAAGAAGATGCTCAATATTTAGCGTATGAGATTCGAGCGATGTGTGCCCCGGATGAAGTATGTGTTGCCATGGCTGGCAGCGTCATCGCCAGCCACGGTGGACCCGATACGATTGGCATCCTTTATCTCGTAAAATAACGCAAACCAGTTTCAATTTGAAATTCTGAAGATTATTACGGTTTTCGAGAATGTACTCCAATCTGGATTTTTCTCAAGATATTTTCATTCTCCAACAAGGTTTAGTAACCCTAAAGGGACAATTTTTATGGAGTTCAAATTACACTTTTCTGGTCGAAGTAGCTCTTGAAGGATATGAACCAATTCAAGCCGTCTATAAACCTACGCGTGGAGAACGACCATTATGGGATTTTCCAGAAGGCACATTGGGAAAGCGCGAAGCCGCCGCTTTTTTGGTAAGCCAGGCATTGGGATGGCACTTTGTTCCACCAACCATCTACCGGGAGGATGCCCCTCTTGGAGAAGGTTCATTACAGCTTTTCATAGATCATGACCCCGAACGACATTACTTTAACTTTAGTGACGAAGAAAAGACCCATCTCGCCCCCGTCCTAGTCTTCGATCTATTAATCAATAACGCCGATCGCAAAGGCGGGCACCTATTTATTGATTATCAAGATTGTTTTTGGTTGATCGATCATGGAATTTGCTTCCATGAAGAGGAGAAATGGCGCACTGTCATTTGGGATTTTGCAGGACGACCCATCCCATTCGAATCACGAAAAACAGTAGAAGTCTTTGGTGAAAATCTCGTTTCTAACCCAGAAAATGAATACTACACTCAACTCCAATCTCTGCTCAGTCTGGAGGAAATCGATGTTCTCAAGGAACGCGCTGCGTCGCTGGCTCATTTGAAGCGTTTTCCGCAACCGCCGCGCAACCGACCGGCTTTCCCCTATCCACATATATAGCCCAACTCTATAAACACTACAATGTAATTTTTATTTAATTATAAATGGGGTGTACCGCTTTCCATTCAAGCAGCCACCCCATTTTAACTTCAAAAGGTACGCTCAGGCACCCTTGTAATAATTCTTATAATCTTCTGTCAAAAGATACAACGGCGGCACATCCTCTTCGATGATCGGAAAACGTCCTATCGGTTCATAAAACCGGTTATCCGTGCGGTCATCATTAACTACGGAAACCTCACCCACCATCACACGCTCTTTTTCCGCCCAAAACTTATGGTACTGTCCAGATAATAAAGTGATGCTTTCGCCTGGCTTCAGGTGAATGAATCCGCCCGGTTTCACAGTTCTGGTTACACCATCACATTGGACAACAACATCATTTTCAGTATCCAATTTTTCAGCGGGTGTCGAGTTGTATAACTGAATAACCAATTCACCCCCTCCACGGTTGATGATATCTTCTGCTTTCGTCCAATGAAAATGCATTGGCGTTATCTGATTAACTCCCACGATGAGAATCTTTTCAGCATAGGTTTTGCCTTTCTTTCCCTTGAGATTATCGGGGTGCCCATTCCGGATAGTGATAATCGCCAATCCCACTTTCTCGAAATCTCCACTGCCAAAATCGGTAATATCCCATCCAATCTGGTTATCTACAATTTCGCGGACCTCGGCACCTTTCTTCTGCCATTCTTCCGCCGTCCAATAGGCAAAAGGTGGCAGGAAAAAGCCATTCTTTCTTATGAATGATTCCGCATCGTTAATAATTGCATTGATCTCCGATCTTTTCATAATTCAACCTCTTAGTCTTTAAGTTCTTCTACGCTAATTTCAACCTCAAAATTCTTCTTCTCACCAGGCTGGATCATTTGCAAAGTACCAGCCGCGCGTTCCTTGCTGCGCCCAGCCAGATGACAGTTTGCCGGCTCCAGACCCAAAACATAAGTGCCTTTCCCCATCATCTTCCATTCAACAAGTCTGTTCAAATTCTCCATTTTATATCTCACAGTTAATTTCAGACCTGCATCTGGGCTGATAAGATCAATAGATGTCCAGCCTTTTTCATCCGCGACAAGATCGTGCAGAAAGACCTGTTCATCATAACCAGGTGTCGGTTTTTGGAAATGATCCCAATTTGATAGTCCAGACTCTGCAACGGCATCCCGCGGTTCCACTTTATGTGGTTTAGCAACCAGGTAACTATTTTCACTAACCATGGGGAAACCAACATTGACATGATAGATCATCATTAAGGGGCTGGGCTTACTGGCGAGGTTTTCGATGGTATCTTCATAACGGATAAAATTCTTACCCAAGCCGGTGGAGATCCGGCGTGACAAAGATAGATATTCGCCATGCACGCGCGCTTGACGCACTACCCCTTCAATCCAGATAGAGCATTCATCTCCTTCCCATCTTTCGCCTGTATTGACTTTACGAGCCGGTAAGAAAGAAAGACGTCCATGTAACCCGAGTGCCTCTCCCTCATCCACATCAGGAGATCCAGCCGATGTGAGACCACAACCTGTCATCATTCCCCCGCCAAAACCACGAAGCCATCCAAGACCTTCCGGTTCGAAGAAAGCAGGATTTACAAATCCAACTGGTGAAATCCAGGCTAAGGGTTTGCCTTTATATTCCGCCGCGCCGATATCCATCCCGCGATCTAATAAAACATCAAAACTTAATCCACTTCCAGAACGAACTGACGCAACACGGTTACCCCGCTCACTGCCTTCTTCCATTTCTAATAGCTGCACACCCGCAATTTGCGATAAATCTCCAACATAAGTAAGGATTTCTTGTTTCGAATAAGAATGACCAAACAATTTTGCCACAATTCCTCCTATTTACGATCCAACATAAAAAAGGGATGTCTACGCTTTCTAGCTTAGACATCCCATTAGTTTCTTGCTCTTAATTAATTACCTGCCCGTTTTCCCATATGGGCATCCATCGGGATCAAAGCATAGGATTTTCCCTCTGCCATCTTAAGCATCTCCAGTATTTGAGAGGCATGGGCTTCTTCTTCCACTTGCTCATTAACATACCACTGTAGTAAAATCTGAGAAGGATAATCTTTTTCTTTGAGCGCCAATTCATAAAGGGCGTTGATTAATGCAGTAACTTGTTGCTCATGTTTATAAGTTCTCTCAAAGACATCAACTACTGAGGAGAATTTTGATTCAGGTTCATCCAATGCCTTGAGGAACACCTGCCCACCACGTTCATTCAAAAATCCAAAGAATTTCATGGCATGACTATATTCCTCTTTTGCCTGAAATTTCATCCAATGGCCAAAACCGGGTAAGTTGCTCGCATCAAAATAAGCAGCCATTGAAAGATATAGATACGCAGAATCCAATTCTGCTTTAATTTGAGCATTTATTGCATCTTGCATTACTTGACTAATCATCTTTTAACTCCTTGGTTGTTAGAAATTAATATTCTGAAAATTCGTACAAAAGAAAGTATATCATAAAGTATAAAATTTGGATACTTATTGTGAATAATCTTATATATTTTATATAATTATAGTAATCATCGCATAACACCCAATGGTTAATGAAACATTCCCAATGCGAGCTTGTTAATCAAACAAACAATAACCAACATCGATTGTGTCATTAGAGGTTATCAATGAACTATTCCATATGATGCTTTTCCCAACGCTTATTAATGGGCACATAGACGCGCTGCGCAATGAACGGTTCAGAAGAATATTCTGTCATATACACAAAACTTTTACCCTCCTCACTGGTAAAACCTGCTGGATTACCGTTTCTATCTATAGCAACAATATTCATATCACCAATATAATTTCCCCCCAAATCATTCAAGTCGCGCATTGCCAGAACACCTGCCTGTTCAAGAGAATTTCCCATTTTCATGTAAAACACAACACTACGGGCGGTGCTGGCTCGGATGGACATCTCACCCAAACCGGTACAGGCTGCTGCGCCATAACGGTTATCAGCATAGTTCCCCGCACCAATGATGGGTGAATCGCCCAATCTACCAGGATATTTGGCAAACCAACCGCTGGTGCTTACCCCGCTCGCAATATTTCCCTTATCATCAAGAGCAATGAAGTTGACCGTGCTCATAACTCTATCGGGAGAAGATGCCTCATCCACCCAATGTGCAAGATGGGTTTCTCTCTTCAGGTTAGCGAAAACTTCGGCAGGCATAAATTGGTTCATGAGTTTACGCCAGGTAGATTGCGCTTCATCTGTAAGTAGATTAGTCTGTTCAAAACCGTATTCAGCAGCAAAACGGGCTGCCCCGTCCCCCACCAGGAACACATGGGGTAATTTTTCCATCACCTGGCGTGCCACAGAAATCGGATGTAGGTAACCCTTAAGGCAGCCGACAGAACCAGCGGATAATGTGTTTCCATCCATGATACTGGCATCCAATTCGACCTCACCAAGAATATTTGGATATCCACTATATCCCACACTGTGATCTTCTGGATTTTCTTCCACCAAGCGGATTCCTGCCTCGACAGCGTCTAATGATGTCCCTCCAGCCTTTAAGACTGCCATTGCCGCACGAATCCCAACTTCACCATTCTTACTGGATAAAACGATCATTTTTATTCTATCTCCTCTAACTGCATTCTATCCACAATCTATCATCATGCCTTTTTGACTGGCTCTATTATAGTATAATACTGGAAATTTATAATATAAGGATATGGTATGACAGAAAAACTGAGTCCTAGCGCACAAAAAGTACAGGATGCCCTATTCACCTTTGGGTTATCCTGCAACGTAGTTGAAATGCCTGCCTCCACCCGCACCGCCAAAGAAGCGGCAGATGCCGTCGGCTGCCAGGTGGGACAAATTGTCAAAACTTTGGTCTTCAAAGGAAAAGTAAGCGAGAAAGGAATTCTTGCATTAGTCAGCGGTGCCAACCGTGTCAATGAAGCACGCCTTGGTGAACAAATTGGGGAGCCAATCGAGAAAGCAAATGCCGATTTTGTACGCGAGAAAACTGGCTACGCCATAGGGGGCGTACCACCTCTCGGACACATCACATCTATGCTAACTCTGATTGATGAAGATCTACTTTCTTATGATAGTGTCTGGGCAGCGGCAGGTACTCCAAACGCTGTATTCTGTCTCAACGCGGCAGATCTATCCCGGATCAGCAACGGAAAAATTGTTACCGTAAAATAATTCTTTCAATTAAGCCACATAGGGTAAACCTAAATTATAATTCTGGTTCTATTACTGGAAAGTCTTTTCGATTGGACGCAATCCCTTTGATTTTATTAATTCCCAACAAAACAACAATATCCGCGCCGATGGTGATGAGGATGGCATAGAATAATACTTGCGGACCTATAACTGGGAAGAGCAGCCCAATTAACCAAGGCACAATCATTGCACCCAGGCTAGCCCCCAGAAATATTAAACCGGTAACTCGACCCGTAAGGCGCAAACGTCGTCCAGCCAACGCCACTGCTGTGGCAAAAATGGGTCCTGTCGTCAAACCAAAACAACATGTACCTATCCAGATGATTTCAACCGATAAGGGAAACACAGCCAAAAGAATAATAAAGAACAAACCTGCAATTAATGTAACGTATAATATCCTTTCTGGGGGAAAACGCATAGCGGCTGGTACACCCAATAAACGCCCAATTGTAAAAGAGCCCCAATAGGCAGAAGCCAAATATGCTGCGGCGGATTCCGTTCCTAATCTGGTGAGGACTGCGTACGAAGAAATCCATCCACCATAGCCGGCTTCCGCAGCAACATACAGGAACAAAAAGAGTGCTATGAAGAAAACCAGGACATAATTAACCTTCTCGTTCGCCTCTTCATGAGAGACTTTCGGGTGTTCCGGGCTTGGTAAACGCGCCATATAGAGCATGATTGGCAACATAATCAACGCCAAAATCCAATACGACTTTTGCAAGCCGCCATCCATCACCAACATTAATCCCACAATCGTAGGCGCAAGGAAAGCACCTACACCGTAGAAAAAATGTAACCCATTCATAAAAGGTGCCACCCGATCCTGGTACAACCAAACCAATAGGGTATTTGCCCCGACGTCAATTGCACCAGCAAACAGCCCCATCAATAAGACTACAAAAGACAAAATCCACACTGTAGACAAAAATGGCACTAAAGCCATTAATACCATTACGCTAAACAAGCCAATTGTCATAATGCGATGACCAGGAAAACGATCGTAAAGACGCGCCCCAAACAAGGCTGTCAGCATTGTTCCAATTTCACGTGCAGTAAACAGAATCCCCAGCATGCTTATGTCCGTGTTTAATTTGTTTGCCAAAGCTGGCAATGTTGGACCTAAAACACCCAGAGATAACCCAAGGGTAATAAATGCCGCGTAATAGCCGATTGTTTTTGTTGTCATTCCAGTCTTACTTGTCATCAGATATCCAAATCCTTTATTAAAAAAGTGGCGAGAGTATACCTCGCCACTTTTTTTCTTTAACGAGAGCGTAGAAAATACCTATAATGGATGCTTACTTGGTTGGAAAGGTCACAACCACTGTCATACCCCACCGTAATCGAGGATCAGGCTGGAGAAGGTTAACTTTAACAGTATATGTCACATCACCGCTCTTTTCCACATAAAAATCGCTGATTCGGTCGACAACACCTTTGAAGTCGACACCGGATAAGGCATCTGCCACAATCTGCGCTGATTGACCTTTCTCAATTTTTACTACTTGAATTTCGGTCAGATTATTAGTTTCCACAGTCCAGTTCGATGTGTCTGCCAATTGTCCAATATTTTTCCCGGACTTTACATTCTCACCCAATTTTATAGGCAGACTGACAACAGTACCATCAAAAGGCGCATGTAATTCCAAATCCTTAATCGCTGTCTTGGCTGCTTCCAGATTAAACTGCGCTGTCTGTAGTCGTTTTTCTGCGACAGCCAATTTATCCTGATTAGGTCCCGTCTTAACTTTCTCAAGATCACGTTTTGCCTTATCAAGCATCGCCTGTGATCGATTAAGATTGGCTGTATTCCGAAGTTGGGTCAAAGCAATATTGAAGTCTCCTTCGGCATCGTTTAATTTTTTCTTATAAACCATATTTGGATCTTGATCGGATTGCAATCCTACTCCACGGCAAAGCGTAGCCGGAATGCAAAACAGCGGTGGCATGGATGGAACGCTAGCACTATCTGCAAATAAATCTATATATGGCTCGTATTCATTGCGTGCCTTAACGACCTTTTCGTGCGTCTTGTCTATTGCTTCGAACATATTAAAAACAGCCACTCGATCAGGTACTGTGTAATAATAAGACATCCGCTGCGCCTGGCGCAATTTATCCGAATAATCAGAGATCGATTGCATCACGCGTGCTTGATCCACGCCAGCATTCTTTTTCAAATCGTCAACAGCCTGCTGTGCATTCAGAACCCCCTTCTCAGCCAGGGTAATATTTGCTTCTAAATGCTGATCCATTTTCAAGCGTGCAATCAAATCTCCCGATTTGACCTGACTACCTTCCTTTACCAGGATTTCCGCTACCTCGCCATCCACTTTAAAAGACAGGTTAATGTAATTGGATGGTACGATTCTTCCCTCTGCAACCACACCCCCATAATCCAACACGGGTTGCACATCCGGTGTTGCTGTTCCTGCAATGGGTGTTTCCGCAGCAAGCGCGGCTGTCCCCTTATAAACGCTAATAGACAGAACCACAAGCAATACGAAGATTATAAGGCTTATTAAGCGTATCATGATTCGCTTCATGGGTAACATAGTAACCCTTTCATCATTGATTTTCATTATTTAACCAATGAACTAGTTTGCCTTAAAAGTACAATTCACGGTCATTCCCCAACGCAATTTCTCGGGTACTTTCTTTAAATCAATCTTGACCGTGTAAGTAACATCGCCGCGTTTTTCCTCGAAGACCTCAGCGATAGAAGTAACATTTCCTTCCATCGTGTCATCTGGCAGGGCATCTGCAACGATTGAGACCGGCTGACCAACGGACACCTTTACTACTTCAATTTCAGTCAGGTTATCTGTCTCGATGATCAAATGGGAAATGTCTGCCAAAGTAACTAATTGAACACCCGGAGAAGCGTTTTCGCCTACTTTGGCATCCATTTTAGCAACCGTACCGGCAAGGGATGCGCGTAATTCAAGATCATTCAAAGATGCCTTAGCTGCATCAAGGGAAGCCTGAGCATTCTTAAGTTTGGCTTCGGCAGCAGCCATTTTATCAGGATCGGGACCATTTTTAAGATTCTCGTAATCCTTACGAGCCTTGTCTAGATCAGCCTGAGCACTTTTGGCTTTCGAGGCATAGCTGATCCGCAACAAAGAAGTGCGATAATCGCTTTCAGCATCGTCCAGATCCTTTTTTAACTTGGTACGCTGCGTATAATTACCCCCCACTTGTTGATCCTCATACTTGAAAGGATCCCATGATTTGCGGGCATCCTCGAGCTTTTTCTGCATCTGATCAGCCGATTGGAACATATCCAACTTGCGTTGGTTGACGGGCAAGTTGAAATAATATAATTGTCGTTCTGATTCGCGCGTCGCATCATAAGACGAGGAAATTTTGCTGAACGTGTTGGCTACTTCAACATCGACATTCTTTTTAAGATCATCGATGGCTTGGGTAGCTAACAAAACAGATTCTTCCGCTTGCGTCACCGAGGCTTTCATTTGTTCGCTATCTTCTAAACGGGCAATCAAGTCGCCTTTTTGAACCTTATCTCCTTCCTTAAAAAGCACTTCAGCAATCACACCGCCTTTTGAAAAAGACAACTTAGCATATTCGAAAGGAGCAACTTTACCTTCTGAAACGACTTCCCCGCTGCTGCGCACAGGGGGTATAGCAGTTGCTTCACCCGGTTTAGGCGTTCCAGCCCCTCCTCCAACACTCGGCATCTCACATGCCGAAATAAATAATGGCAGTAACAAGATCACAGCCACCAATAATATCATGTAAAATCGATGTTTTTTGTGCAACATACTTTTTATTCAAACTCCTTCATTTTTCTTATTCGTATGCTAAAATTTCTCGTATCGTTAACCTTGAAGCATTGTGAGCAGGCAAAGCGCTTGCCATCGCTGAAAGCACAAGGACGAAGACAAGCCAAAGAACAAAACCTTCAACCGATATCACCATCTTCAACGGCGTATTAACCAATGCCGAACCAACAACGTTGTCCAACACCATCGTAATTGGAAAAGCCAATACAATCCCGAATAACCAACTGACCATTCCTATCAACATACCTTCTACTACGACCAACTGCAGAATCATACCGTCTGCAGCACCTGTTGAACGCATCACTCCAATTTCACGGGTGCGTTCCAAAACATTCATACTCATTGTTCCCGCCAAACCCAGACCTCCAACGATGGCGATCAACATTGCCATAACCAGGAGGAAAAGGATCAACACATCAATACTCGTTTTTTGTTGTGCTTTCAATTGCTCTCCAGCATCCATACTTTCAATGCGTATGCCTGCTTTTTGAAATTTTGCCTCTAAATCTTTGATCACTCTGTTCTGGGTTGCCAGGTCATGCACATCCGTTACAATCCTCAGGGAGGCGAACTGATCCATTTGATGCGTTTCTTCGGATAACGCCTCATAATTTGTATATAATAGCGGCGTCATCATATTCCCAGCCATCTGGTACTCCCCCACAATTTTCCAGGTTGATTCTTGCCCATTGATTTTTAAAATCACATTATCATCCGGTTTTAAATCTGGGCGAAGCTTCGTCATCGAATTGCCAATCGCCAAAGCACGTTCGTCTTCGGGGAGAATCCAACGTCCACGCGACATCACAGATTGGACTAATTTTGACTTTGCAGGTGGGGCGATAATATATACGTCGGTTGATGCCTGCTTATCTTCTGAAAGAACCTGTGCACTTACCATCCCCCACCCTTCAACGCTCACTACACCCGGTACACTTTTAGCAATAGGTTCCACAAGTTGAATCCGGTGAGGACGGTCAAATGACACATTCACATCTGAAAGGAAATATCCCATTGTCTTATCGATCGCCGCCGTAATACCACTGCGAACGTTAAACACACCGATAAATATTGCTCCAGCTAAAGACAATGTAGAAAGGGTAAGTACGAGGCGTCCTTTGCGACGAAATGTATTCCTCAATGAAATCAGTAATGGACGGCTTAAGCCATGAATATTATCCAAAATCCGGTCAATAATACTTCTTCCCAAGGAACCTTGACCAATACCATAATCACTGATCGCTTCCCGGATGGAAATACGCATTCCATTTGTTACAGGTACTAAAGCTGATAAAACTGGAATAATTAACGCAACCGAAATTTGCAGAGTGAGCGAAAGCGGTGGTATGGTAAACTCACCAACGTTGAAATTTAACAACCCAGCAATGGGTTTCGCAACCATGTACCCCAAGATTGACGAAAGCGGTACAGCCGGTATAAGTGCAAGGATACCAAAACAAAGCACCATCACAATGTACATTACGACCAATTGACCAGTACGACCACCAATGGTCTTCATAATCCCAATTTGACGCACATGTTGGGTAAGTAATGCCGAAATTGTGTTAATAACCAAAAAACCACTTAGAAATACCGCCAGTGACCCTAGAAAACCCATCAGCATTCCCAATGCCTGGGTAATATCGGTCGCCCAATGACGTCCCGGACGCATCACAAGTTTAAACAACACACGTTTACCATCTTTCTCAATTTTGTCAGAGACTTCGCTTGTGACAGCCTTCACATGGTCTTCATTCATTTTGTCTTCAGAAACCACGATATATACTGTATTGAATTCGCGCGTTCCACCCAGCCATTCCATCGTAGTTGGGTTCACATAACCGGTTGCCATGTTCGTAAATATATAAGGAGCCGATGTAATATCAAAGACAAAATCCGCCACTATAAGATTGCGGATCGTACCATCTTCCAGCTCCACAGGTAAGGTGTCCCCTGGTTTAACGTTGAGAGCATTCTGCGAAGAACGCTCAAGGTAGATTTCTTTATCTGCCAACGGTTTCAATGTGCCTTTACCGGTTGGTGTATTCGGGCGAATAATATCCATCTTTTGATTCGAAAAATCTTGATATGCCGTAACTAAAAGGGTGCCTTTCTTACCATCACTTGCTTTTACCCTTCCTTGCATGGCACTCCGTCCCTCTATCTGCCCTACTCCCTTGACCAATTGTAATGACTTGATAAAAGCATCATCAAAAGTGCTATTGACAACAATAAAGGAACTATGCGCATTGGCTGCTTGATAATCAGCAGCCATATTTCCTAATACGATAATGAAGGTGTTTGCTACAAAACCAACAGCAAAAACACCCACTGCAATGGATAAGACAACCAATGTAGTGCGCGTTTTATTACTCCAGAGATCAACAAGCACCTTGCGCCAGCGCGTCTTGATCATTATTCCTCTCTTGTGCGTATCCCAATATTCTCGGTGATTTTCGCGTCAGCGCCCTCTGCGATCACAGCCCGCGTAACTTCTGACTCGGCTATCAACTCGTTGAAAGTCTGTTGGTCCAACGAAATCGCCTCGACAGGTGTTTCACGAGAGGCGCGGACTCGAGCCGCATTCTTCCCGCCATGAAACATTAATTCCACATCTCCGAAATATTGACCACTATTAACCCTCGCGACAACCACATCCGCCTGATCTGGACGTCTCAAGGTAACTTCCGCCATGCCCTTCGTAACGATATATAATTTATCCCCAATTACGCCCTGTTCAATAATGATTGCGCCTGGTTCATAATGTACCGGTTGAATATTATGCGTTGCTTTCAACATCTGTTGGTGCGTTAAAGTTGGTAACGCATGCGCCACATACTCGTTTACAATCTCACCATCTGCAATCAATACTGTCCGCGAGGCACGCTTTGCAAGACTGGAATCATGGGTAACCATGAGAATAGTTTTACCTTGATCAATAAGACCTTCGAACATTTTAAAAACCGCATCTGCCGATTTGGAGTCGAGGTTACCAGTAGGTTCATCCGCTACGATGATCGGAGGATCATTTGCCAGGGCGCGCGCAATTGCAACGCGCTGCTGCTGTCCACCGGAGATTGCGGTCGGTAATTTATTCGCATGGTCAGCCAATTCAACTTGGTTTAGAAGATCCATCGCGCGTTCTTTGCGTTCGCGTGGTGAATACATATTACAAAAATCCATTGGCAGCATGATGTTTTCAACCAAAGAGAGCATCGGCAACAATTGGAAAAATTGGAAAACAATACCCATATTCCGCCCACGCCAAACAGCTAACTGTCCTTCGGTTAGTTTGTGAACACCAACATCCCCGACAAATATTTCACCCGAAGTAGGACGATCGATACCCGTGATCATATTAATCAAAGTCGATTTTCCACTGCCAGATTTGCCGATTACGGCAATAAATTCGCCCTTTTTAAAATCGAGATCGAATCCCTTCAAGACAAGGAATTCACCCGCAGCATTAGAAAATATTTTCACGAGCTTGCGCACACGGATCAGCGCCTCGTCCCCTTGCGCGTGCGTTTCAAGACTTGACGCACCATTACCAGATTTTCGTTTAAATAATTTCGAAAACATAAGATCTAAAACCTTCTCTCACAACCAGCAAATATCAGATGTGTTTTTTGCCAATACCCTAACCTTTCGATTATACTACAATCTACTCGCAATTTTATCAAACTCCGTTATAGTTTAGTTAACAATCTCGCCATCCGCTATCTCAATCGTACGGGTAAAATATCGAGCAAGACTGAAATCATGCGTTGCCATTATGATCGTTTTTCCCCGCTTGACCAGGGCATCAAACACTCGCATGATCGTCTCAGCAGTTGCAGAATCCAGGCTGCCTGTTGGTTCGTCTGCCAATATAAGAGGTGGGTCATTCGCCAGGGCACGTGCAATCGCCACGCGCTGCTGCTGTCCACCAGAAATCTGTGAGGAAAGTTTATCTGCATGTGCCTCAATATCCATTTGGCATAATAAATCTATGGCTCTCTCTGGACTTTTCCGGGCATGATACATGCCCCCAAGGTCGATCGGCAACATAATATTGTTTAATAATGACAGTGAAGGCAGAAGTTGAAAAGATTGGATAATAATACCCAGATTCTGTCCACGCCATTTTGCCCGTCTGGTTTCACTCATACGATGGATGCATTTATCTCCAATCCATACCTCTCCAGATGTAATATGATCAACCCCGCTTAGCATATTGAGAAATGTGGTTTTTCCCGCACCTGATTTCCCCAAAATGCCAATAAATTCGCCGGAGTTTATATCCAGGGAAATCCCCTTCAATGCAGTAAAGTCACCTGCCCCGCTCGTATACGTTTTTCCAACATTTCGTAGACGAATGAAGGCTTCGCTTTGCTTATTCTCATGCAATTCCGTTACAGCAACATTTTTTTTATTCTCAAACATTTTGAAGTCCTTAGGGATCTTATTCGTATGCCAAAATTTCTCGGATGGTCAAGCGAGAAGCGTTCTTTGCTGGAAGAGCGCTTGCTAAAATAGCAATTATCAGGATGCCTGCCAAAGAAATAAAATACCCATTGGCAGAGAAGGCAGGTGCCAGGGGTGAATTGACCATCGCCACACCAAATACATATGCCAAAAGGATCGTAAAAGGAAATGCCAGGATTACACCGAGAAGCCATGCCAATAATCCTATCACCAACCCCTCCACAATAACCAATTGCAAAACGGCACCATCTGAAGCGCCAATAGAACGTAACACCCCAATTTCTCGAGTGCGTTCCATCACATTCATGCTCATCATCCCCATCAATCCTAAGCCGCCGACCATAGCAATCAACATCGCCATCAACAATAGTGCATACACAATCGCATCCATCGAAGCAATCATCCCTCCGAAGAATTGAGAACGGGAAATGATTTGATTAACCGGAATCCCCATCTGATCAAGCCTTCGATCTAGTGTATCTACCGCCATTTTTTCGGTCGCACCATCATGGATATCTAGAGCCACACGGTAAGTCGCTACCCGATCGGTTTCATTCAGGACGCTGCCAAGATAATTATTATTTACATAGACAACTGGAGCAGCCATCATGCCAGCAATCTCATAGATGCCCACAACCTTCCAATAGTTATCATTATTATTGATATCAATCTCCAGAATATCTCCAATGTTTAGTTCAGGTCGTTCTTTCAATAAATGGTTACCGATAACAATAGCATTTTCATCACCTGGTTCCAGCCATCTACCAGCAGTGATTACAGGTTTGATAAGTTTGGAAGCCGCCGGTGGTGAGACGATCAAAATCTCCGTCGCAGTCTGTCTATCCGCTTTGAGTAGTTGTGCAGGGACGGATCCCCAACCCTCTACGCCAACGACATGCGGAATGCTTTTGAAAAGGGGGTTTATTTGCTCAATGCGGTATGCATGATTTAACGTAACGGTCACATCAGCAATATTGTATCCATAAGTGCGCTGCATCATTAAGTTAATGACCGACCACAGGTTAAAAACAGCAATAAAAATACCACAAGCCAATGTTAGTGTTGAAAGGGTAAGAACCAACCTTCCTTTGCGTCGAAAAGCATTACGCAGTGAGACAAGCATCGGTCGCGATATACCACGGATATTTTCCAGTATAATGTCCACCAAGCCACGTTTAACAATCCCTTTACTGATTCCAAGATTGCTAATTGCCTCTGTAATGGTAATTCTCGTGCCGTTCAAGACCGGATAAAACGAAGTCAAAACTGGAATAAACAATGCGATACCCAATTGTAACAGAACAGCCGTTAAAGGGATCCGAAAAGGACCAACGTTGAAATTGAAAAAGCCGCTGATCACTTTAGCGGCACTATAACCCAACGGCAAAGACACTGGTGCGGCAATCAAGAAAGCTAAGAAACCAAAACACAGGATAAGGACAACATAAACCTCAACAATTTGAGACGTACTGCCGCCCACAAGTTTCATGATACCGATTTGAGGAATATGCTGCCCCAACAAAGCAATAATCGTGTTAACCACCAGGAAAGCACTCAAAAGCACTGCCAAACCACCTAGAAAACTCAACATCATCCCAAGAGCTGTAATAAAATCACTGGCATAGTGCCTGCCGGGTTGAAATACATACGTCCCAAACACCTCTCGCCCACTCTTTTTTATTTTTTCTGCCACTTGATGAGATACCGCTTCTACATGTGATTTATCTGTCTTGTTTTTTGATACGGTAAGATAAACTTGATTGAAATCGCGTGACCCACCCAACCATTCCATCGTATTCAGATTGACATAAGCGCTCATACGATTTGTGAACATGTATGGCGCAGCGGTAATATCATGAACAATTTCCGCCACCTTGAGATCACGAAGGCGCCCATCCGCTAATTCCACACTTAGTATATCCCCTGATTTGAGTGGCATCGCCCGCAATGCAGATCGTTCGATATAAACCTCGTGATCGCTCAACTCTGGGGGTGTTTCTCCATCGTTAAAGCGTAAACGATCAATCTTCATCTCCGATATCTTTTGGATAGCTACGATTCCCATCGTAACTTTTTTGCCGGGAGCGACTTTAACGCGCACATTAACCGAGCTGCGTCCCTCCACTTGTCCCACACCATCTACTTTTTCCATGGAAGGTAAGAACTCTTCACTAAATGTCTGGGATGTAATAATCGCTTCATGTGGATTAACAGACTGATAATCAGCATCCATATCTGTTAATAGAATAATGAAAGTTACACTCACAAAGCCAACGGCAAAGACACCCACTGCAATCGAAATGACCACTAATAAAGTGCGTACTTTATTGCCCCATAAGTCGGAAAGAACCTTTTGCCAACGCGGCTTAATCCATTGTTTTCTGGTTTTCATTTAAAAAAGCCTCTCTTTGCCAGAAACATCCGGTATGATCTCAGCCACTCTTGAAACGGTTTTCTGCAGCGACCGATTAAACAGCGTCTGTTCTTCTTCATCCAGAACAGATAATACTTGGCGGGTAAATTCCACAGTCGAGGTAGTAAGAGTTTTATAAACTTGTAGTCCATCCTCCGTCAGAAACAACCACCAGTTTCTCCGGTCATTATGGTCTTGTTCCTTGCGCAGCAAGCCTTTCTCAAGAAGCTTTTGCACATAAATGGACACCATACCAGGACTGACATCCATCATAGCTGATAACTGCCTCGAAGTAATTGGAGAACGTTGCCCGAGAATGATTAATACTGCCAGGTCTTGAATTGCCAGATCTGATTCATGAATGTGCTGCTCACTATTGATAAATGCTTCATAAGCACGAGTAAAACTAAACAACGCGTGGGTAATTCGTAAATAGTCGTAATCTGTTAATGCCATAATATGCTCTAACTATCAAATCGTTTAGATAATAAACTATATAGATTCTATATCATTTCTGTGGAAATGTCAATCTCAAAATAGAACAAAAAAGGGTATGTTTTTTATCACATACCCTTTTCAAGCCTATTGAAATCATAAACAATCGTCAAGCACTAATCCCCTTGGTTTGCCCAACGGTTGAGTTTGATTGTTGAGCAGGAGGTGTATTTGTGGGAGGAGGCGTACCAGAAAGCCGCGCTTCAACGGTTGACCATGAATCACGTAATTCGCGTAAAACAGATATGGCATTATCATAGTCACTTTCGCGCACACAATCCATCACCCATTGGTATAAACGGAACAAACCTGCGGCTTCTTGATAATCGAAGTTAAGCGCATCCCGTAACACACTTACGGCGCGCGTCGCCCGCGATAAATCCTTTTCTTCACATGCCGCAATGGCCACATCGTAGACCATTACTACCAAGTGGATCGGGCTGGCATTCATGATGTCATTTTCTCTATATTTTGCAGCTTGATGAGCGCTATACATCCTTTTGCTCCTTCTAGATCAATGTGAACAGATGCACTATTCGCATTCTTATTCTACCACGATTATACCAGATTTATATGTAGATTTTCAAGTTGGTCTACGATATTTACCATTTTCTCAACTGAATTACACTAATTGGTTATCATGCACTAATTTTAAATAATTCTGCCACACTCAGCTCTTGCCAGGCACTCTCTGGAATAGTACGGATAATCTGTTTTGTCTCTTTATCAAGAATTTTTAAAGTAACCTGACTTGTGTCTTCATTCACCTCAAATTGCATCTCAACCGACCTGAAAGGAAGTTTTATCTGGCGATCTTGTTTACTTTCCTCACCTGATTTTTCCTTTGTCTCCGGTTTCTTATCCGATTGTTCAACATTCTTCACAGCAGTCTGCACCAATGTGTTTTGCTGGTGTGCTTGAGCAGCCTGATAATTATACTCCTGACTTGGAGTATTGGGGGTGATTCGATTGATAGAGAGTTGATCTGACATAACACACCTCCTTGTGTGAAATCCTATCTTTTCTTTCTTTTATTCCCCGGTTTTCCTTTGTTACCAAAGCACCGGGGCTGCAATAGTATCCTTCACAGGTCATAAACTAACCCATTTTGTAAATCGCCGACCACTGCGATTGCATAGCTTGAAGCATCTGCAATTGACCCTGCATTTCAGCAAATTGTTGTACGAGGGCAGTCTGGCGTTCAGAAAGCCTCAGATTCATTTCCTTAATACTGGTAGTCATCTGTGTTGTCTGACTATCCACATTAGAAATGAT
>JBAXBF010000026.1:0-18444 GCA_037142095.1 Chloroflexota bacterium | reverse complement strand
TCGCTACGGATGAAACCGGACGGGTGGAATTCATGAACCCGGTGGCAGAAGCGCTCACGGGTTGGAAGCAGGAAGAAGCCCGCGCCAAACCACTGGCGGAAGTCTTTAAGATTATCAATGAGGCCACCCGCCAGGAAGTTGAGAGCCCGGTGGAACGCGTCTTACGCGATGGCGTAATCGTCGGTCTGGCAAATCACACCCTGCTTGTATCACGCAGTGGGCGTGAATATCCTATCGCCGACAGCGGTGCACCCATCCGGATTGGAGAAAACAAAACCAGCGGAGTGGTGCTGGTTTTCCGCGACCAGAGCGAGGAGCGCTCCGCCGCGCTCGCCGTACAGACTTTAGCGAACCGCCAGCGGGATTTGCTGGCAGCCATCCCAGATATCATCATGGAAGTCGATAGCGGCAAAGTCTACCGCTGGGCGAACCAGTCCGGTATCGATTTCTTCGGCGAGGATGTAATTGGAAAGGAAGCCGCTGATTTCTTTGAAGGGGAACAGAATGTCTATCAGTCTGTCCAACCCCTCTTCAATGGGAATGAGGATGTTATTTATGTCGAAAGCTGGCAACGGCGTGAAGATGGTAAAAAGCGGCTGCTTGCCTGGTGGTGCCGGGTACTCAAAGATTCAAGCGGGGCAGTTAGCGGCGCCCTATCCTCAGCAAGGGACGTCACCGAACAAAGACATGCAGAAGAAGCGCTTCATATAAGCGAGCAACGCTACCACTCATTATTCGAAAATATGATTGAAGGGTATGCCTATTGCCAGATGATCTTCGAGGACAACCAACCCCAAGACTTTATTTATATAGATGTCAATCCAGCTTTCGAAATACTTACCGGGTTGAAAGATGTGGTCGGGAAAAAAGTTACCCAGGTAATCCCTGGTATTAAACAAGATAACCCTGAATTATTTGAGATTTACGGCGGGGTTGTCCTGACGGGCAAGCCGGTGGGATTTGAGGTATATTTACCAAACCTGAAGATCTGGTTATTGATCTCGGTCTTCAAACCCAGCCAAGGGCATTTTGTAACCGTGTTTGAGAACATCACCGAGCGCAAAGACGCCGAAGAAGCATTGAAAGCCTATTCTGAGCGCTTGGGAGAGATGGTCGAGGAACGTACCCAAGAACTGCACCTGGCACAGGAAAAACTCATCCGCCAGGAACAGCTTGCTGTCCTAGGACAACTTGCTGGCGGCGTGGGGCATGAACTGCGCAACCCGCTGGGGGTAATGGCAAACGCGGTTTATTTCCTCAAACTTACCCTTCCAAATGCAGATGCAAAGGTCAAGCAATACTTCGGCATCCTGGAAAACGAGATCCATACCGCCGAAAAGATCATCAGCGATTTACTCGATTTCTCACGGGTCAAGTCGATCGAACGTGAGCAGGTTCCGCTGAAGCCGCTGATAACCCGTCTGCTGGAACGACACCAACCACCCGATAACATCCTTGTGAAAATGGAACTTCCCAGTGATCTTCCCCCGTTTTACGGCGACCCGCGCCAGGTGAGCCAGGTGCTCGGAAATCTGGTGGTCAATGCATACCAGGCGATGCCCAGCGGAGGAGAATTGGTGATTTCTGCTACCAGCCAGGATGAAAAGATCATCATTCAAGTACAAGATAGTGGGACAGGCATTTCAGCGGAGTCCATTTCAAAAGTTTTCGAGCCGCTCTTCACCACCAAAGCGCGCGGGATCGGATTGGGGTTGGCAGTCAGTAAAAGATTGATCGAAGTCAACGGCGGGGAAATTACGGTTAACAGTGAGATGGGCAAAGGCAGCACATTCACGGTTCAATTGCCTACATTTCGAGGTGGCTTATGAAGGAAAAACTGCGCATCCTGGTTGTGGACGATGACCGGCACATGACACTCACCCTGGTAGATATCCTGAGTGTGGTAGGGTACGAGGTGGTAGAAGCATGCTCTGGCGAAGAAGCATTGGAAAAGGCAAAAACGATCTCCTTCGACTGCGTTCTGACGGATATTCGTATGCCGGGCATGAACGGCATCGAATTACACCATGCCCTGCGCCAGATTCAACCTGGACTGCCGCTGGTGTTGATGACCGCTTACGCAACCGAAGACCTCCTCCAGGAGGGGCAGGAAAGCGGCGTGGTCGGTGCCCTGAATAAACCACTCGATATCAAACTGCTGCTGGATTTGCTGGCGGCATTAAACCAACCTCGGATCGTCGCCATCGTGGACGACGACCCGGATTTCTGCCTGACCCTGGGTGATATTCTGCATCAGCGCGGCTTTTCTGTGCTTAAAATTATAGACCCGCACACCGAGATCACCCGCCAGGTTGAAGGGGCACAAGTCATCCTGTTGGATATGAAGTTTAACGGGATCACCGGGCTGGATGTGCTGCGCGAAATCCGGTGCCATGACCCGGATGTACCCGTGCTGTTGATCACCGGTCACTGCCAGGAGATGGCGGCTGTGATTCAAAAAACGGTGGAACTCAATATTTACGCCTGTCTTCTCAAACCATTAGAGGTGCTGGATCTGCTTCAGAAATTGGGTGAGATTCAGATAATAAATTTAAGCCGCATGATTCCAAGCCGATGAATTCGAGCAGACGAACGGTAAGTGGAGAATGCAGATTGGTTTCTTTACAACAACTAAAAAGAGAGCTTTATGAGTAAATCCAGGCGAGTGCTTATCCTTGACGATGATATCCAGATGTGCCTGACCTTGGAGGACATCCTGCGCGTCAAAGGCTTTGAGCCCCTCATGGCAACCAGCGGACAAAAAGCCCTGGAAATCGTCTCACACCACGAAGTTGCGGTTGCGCTGATCGATCTGAAGCTGGAGGATATGGGTGGATTGGAAGTGGTGGAAAACATTAAAATACTTTCGCCATCCACTGAATGTATCCTGCTCACCGGGAACGCCACTCAGGATTCAGCCATCGCAGCCATCCAGTTGGGGGCATTTTCATATTTTCTGAAACCATTTGATGTCGAACAATTGCTGCTCACCATCCAACGCGCCGCCGAGAAACGCCTGGTGGTGCTGGCACTGCGCGAGAACGAACACAGGTTGGCAGTCTTGATGGATAACCTGCCTGGCATGGTGTTTCGCAGCCGAATAGATCATAAAAGGACAATGCTTTTCATTAGCCGAGGTTGCAAAACATTGACCGGGTATGAGCCAGATAACCTGATTAAAAACCGTCTGGTTGCCTATAACGATTTAATCTATGCGGAGGACAACCAACGAGTTTGGGAAAAAATTCAAGATGCCTTCTCGCACAATGACTCATACCAAATCAATTACCGCATCCTGACCAAGGATGGAGAGCTGAAATGGGTGTGGGAGCAGGGTCATCAAATCAACTCGGAAGAAGAAGGCGGGAATGTGAACGAAGGGCTGATTATCGATATAAGCGAGCGCAAACAATCGGAAGAAGCCCTGCGGCGGTCTGAAACCATACTCAAGAAAGCACAAGAGGTGGCTCACCTGGGAAGCTGGGTATGGCACATCCCGACCAACCGCATGGAATGGTCGGATGAGATGTACCATATCTTCGGCGTTGAAAAAGAGACTTTTAAAGGAGATGTAGCGGACATTATCACGCAGGCTATCCATCCGGACGACCGCGCCAAAGTCGAGCAGTCGCTCATGGCAGTTGCCAACGAGAATAAACCGATTCAGATGGAATACCGCATCATTCTTCCCAATCAATCGGTGCATACGGTGTGGAACGAAAACGGGGAACTGGTATTGGATGAAGAAGGACACGCCATTCAACTAAGCGGCGTTATCCTGGACATCACCGAAATCAGATTGGCAGAAGAGAGACTGCGCGGAGCACAGAAATTTGCCGACCTGGGCACCCTGGCGGCTGGTATGGCGCATGAGATGAACTCTCCCCTGCAGGTCGTCACCGGCTCGGCAGATAGTTTACTGAATGATCTGACGAAGCAAGGGCAAATAGAAGCGACCAAGCTGAGACGCTATCTGGAAAACATCTCGCGCAACAGTTGGCGTATCGCTGAACTGGTGCGCGCCCTCAACCTGTATGCCCGCCCGACAGACAGCCTGACAAAAGCCAATGATCTTAATAATATCATCCATGATACACTCCTGTTAATCGAACATCAACTCAAGACCTGGTCAAATATCGAGGTCCAAATGAATCTGGAGGACGCGCTGCCAGCCATTTTCTGTAATCGCAACGAGATCACCCAGGTGCTGATCAATTTGCTGACCAATGCCCGGGATGCCATGCAGGACGGTGGATTAATCCAAATCAGGAGCGCTTTTGATTCACAGAAAAACGAAGTGGTGCTCGAAGTGCAGGATAGCGGGATGGGCATTCCATCTGAAATCCTGGATAAAATCTTCGATCCCTTCTTCACCACGAAACCAGTCGGGATGGGCACCGGGCTGGGGCTGGCGATCGTGAGCGGGATTATCAAGTCTTACGGTGGACACATCGAAATAAAAAGCATGCCCAGACAAGGTACAACCATGAGCCTGATCTTTCCACTCGATGGAACACCCTATTTAGATAACCAGGAACCTATCAAATTTGGGCGTTATGCATAAAAACATAATATCACGTACCATAAATCAGTAAACGAGGAAACGAAGACATGATCTTAGATGCAGCTATATCCCCTGAGATATGCACCCAAGCCAGCCGCCAATTGAAAAATATGGAAACAGAACTAGCAACGGAGATTGTCGCCAGGCATTATGAGAATGATCCGCAGCGCTGGGCTGGTTACGGGGAAATCGGACGCCAACATTCATTGCAAGACGCGCGCTACCATATAAACTATCTAGCAGAGGCACTGGCAGTTCAGGATATTCCTTTGTTTTGCGAGTACGCCGCCTGGGTTAAGAACCTGTTTGCCGGTTTACCGCTGCCGGAAGATACCCTCCAAAAAAGCTTCCAATTCACCCGAGATGTCATCCAGGAACGGCTAGCGGCGCCGCAAGCTGCGGCTGCGTCAGAATATATCCACGCCGCCCTGGCATACCTGCCCCAAGCCCCCAATGCTTGTCCATCTTTTATCAAAGAGGAGCAGCCCCATTACGAGCTGGCGTCCAAGTATTTAGAACTGATTCTGGCTGCTGAACGGCAAAAAGCTTGCAATCTGATCCTGAGTACAGCAGACCGGGGGGTAAGCATCCAGGATATTTATCTCAATATCTTTCAGCCCTGCCAACTGGAAATCGGGCGATTGTGGCAGACCCACCAAATCAGCATTGCCCAGGAACATTACAGCACGGCGATAACCCAGACAGCCATGGCTCTGCTTTACCCGCGTCTTTTTTCGACTCACCAGAATGGCAAACGTCTGGTGGCAGCCTGCGTATCCGGTGAACTACATGAAATCGGCATTCGCATGGTGGCAGATTTCTTCGAAATGGAAGGTTGGCACACGACCTATCTTGGAGCAAACACACCCGCCCGGACGATCCCGGCAGTTTTGATCGAGCAGCAGGCGCATGTTCTGGCGATATCCATCTCTCTGACGGTACATTTAAGCGCCCTCGTGGAGATGATCCAGATCGTACGCACCTGCGATGAATGCCGTAAGATCAAAATACTGGTCGGTGGACATCCATTCAACGTATCTCCCAGCCTCTGGAAACGGGTGGGCGCAAACGGATATGCCGCTGACGCCATGTCAGCCATCCGGGTTGCTAACCAATTGGTAGGAAATCCATGATAAATACATCCTCCCAACAACTTACGTTTGGAATAGAATGCGATCAGCAGGGTCAAATCCTGCGGGTCTTGTACTGTTGTGATGAACTGGCAGAACAGGTGCAGGTTGGGAAGTCGCATAACAGTCTATTCGACCACAGCGAAGTAGCCCACCTCCTCGATTTTATGGTTGCCCTGCACATGAACGGCAACAGTTTCCAGAAAGGAGTTCACCTCTCGCATTTCGGTAATGCCAGCCTGTTTGATTTGAGCGGCATAAGATTGGATGGAACTTTTATCATTACGGCATCCTCTTCAGCCAAAGATAACCTTTTCGAAGAATTCAGCAGCCTGAATAACGATTTAATCAACATTCTCAGAAGGCTGGAAAAGAAAACTTCCGAATTGAAAGTCAGCACAGAGCGTTCGATGAGCCAGTTCACAGAAAATACTTCGATCATGTGGATGGTTAACCCGGCGGACGGACGCATTATGGACGCCAATCGCGCTGCGGTGGCATTTTACGGGTATACCCGCCCGCAATTGCTCTCGATGACTATTCTCGAGATCAGCACTATCCCCCAAGTGCAGGTTTTAGAGACGCTGCAAGCCAATCTATCCGGTAAAGGGAAATTGTACGAGGACCAACACCGCCTGGCAGATGGAAGCCTGCGGGTGGTGGAGATATCCAGCAGCCCAATCCAGGTTGGTGTCCAAACGCTGCTGCTCTCGATCATCCACGATATTAGTGAATATAAAAAGGCACAGGAAGCCCTGCGTGATTCCGAACAACGCTACCTATCCCTATTTGACCGGATGGCAGACGGGGTGTATCGCAGCACACCGCAAGGAAGATTCGTCAGCATCAACCCGGCGATGGTACGCATGTTTGGTTACGCCAGCCAGGAAGAGATGCTGGCGTTAAATATCGAGCAGGATCTGTTTTTCTCGCACGAAGACCGCCAAAATATTCTCGAAAAAGGTGGGAAGGAGAACATCGAGACATTCCGGATGCGGCGCAAGGACGGCTCAGAATTATGGGTGGAGGATCATGCCCAATACATTCTTGATGAGGAAGGTAAAGTGATCTTCCATGAGGGCATCCTGCGGGATATCAGCGAACGCAAACACGCGGAAGAAGAGCTGCGTCTGACGCAAAAATTTGCCGATCTGGGAACCCTGGCGGCTGGCATGGCGCATGAGATGGACTCACCGCTGCAGGTCATCACCGGTGATGCGGATAGCCTGCTTGAATCCATGAATAAAGACGAAGCACCTGAGCCCACCCGCCTGAAATGCTCCCTGGAAAATATCTCACGCAACAGTTGGCGCATCGCCGATCTCGTACGGGCGCTCAATCTCTATGCGCGTTCCTCCGATTTGCATGCAGAACCTAATTCTCTCAATGATCTCGTCTATGACACCCTGCTATTGATCGAACACCAACTCAAGACCTGGTTGAATATCCGCACAGAGCTAGAATTACAAGAAGAAATCCCGGACATACTCTGCAACCGGAATGAGATCGTCCAGGCACTGATCCACCTGCTGACCAACGCTCGAGATGCCATGCCGAACGGCGGAACCATTAAAATCTCCAGCACTTATGATTCTCAGAAGAATGAAGTGTTGCTTGAAGTACCGGATAATGGGATGGGCATCCCGCCAGAAATCCAAGGAAAAATATTCGACCCCTTCTTCACCACCAAAGCAGCCGGCAAAGGCAGCGGTATGGGACTTTCGATCGTGCAGGGCATCCTGCGCGCCCATGGCGGGCGTATCGAATTGGATAGCACTCCGCAGCAGGGCACGACTCTGCGCATGATTTTCCCGGTACAACCAGCTCAAGACAAGAAAAAAGCGGAAAGCCAAATTTAGAACGGTAGATATGAGGCAACCATGAAATCACTCTTTCGAAATTACCTTTGGACAATTTTAATTGGGGCCGCTGTTGTGGCTGCTCTCTACGGACTCAGTTTGTATAGTTATATCCTATTCCATAGCCTCATTGAATTATTCAGCATAGCTGTGGCGATAAGCATTTTTACCTTTGCCTGGAACACGCGGGCATATATGGAAAACGATTACTTCCTTTGTTTAGGCATTGCTTCCGGTTTCATCGGCTTATTGGATATGGTGCACACCCTGGCGTACAAGGGGATGGGGGTTTTCGTTGGATTTGATGCAAACCTACCCACTCAGTTATGGATAGCAATGCAGTATATCCAAAGCCTGGCTTTCTTAACCGCCAGCCTGTTCTTGACGCGCAAGATAAACCCTTACCGGCTTCTGGTAGGTTATCTGGTAGTAACGACAATTGTACTGGTATCCATTTTTACTCATTTCTTTCCCGATTGTTTTATCGAAGGCAAAGGCTTGACGCCTTTCAAGATTGCCAGTGAATATATCATCTCTGCAATCTTCCTGGCTTCGATTTTCGTCATGTACAAGAATAAAGAGAAATTTGAGCAGCGGATTTTCAGGCTGCTGATTGTATCTATTCTTCTGGCGGTTGGGGGTGAGATTGCTTTCACTTCTTATGTCAGTGTCTACGGATTTGCCAATTTTGTGGGTCATATATTGCGGGCTATCTCCTTCATTTTGATATACCAAGCCATCATCCAGATAGGCATCCGCGAACCCTACCATATTCTTTTTCATACCTTGCAGCAAAGCGAAGAGTTGTACCGCCTGCTGGCAGAGAACATGAAAGACGTCGTGTGGATCTTCGACCCGCAGGAAATGCGTTTCCGGTACATATCTCCTTCAGTCAAAGAGCTGACCGGATACACGGTTGAAGAGGCGCTGGTTCAAAAACCGATAGAATACATAAAACCGGAATTGCAAACAACAACGGCAAAGGTCATTCGGGAGCATATTGAAACGTTCCTGGCAGGACAAGGTGCGACGTTCACGGATATCATCGAACGACCCCGTAAAGACGGATACAAGATCTGGGTGGAGATCAGGTCTCATTATTACACCAACCAGACATCCGGTCGATTGGAAATTCACGGGGTTGAGCGCGACATTACCGAACGCAAACGGGCGGAAGATTTACTGCGCACCACCCAGAAGTATACCGACCTGGGCACCATGGCGGCTGGCATGGCACATGAAATGAACTCACCGCTGCAGGTGATTACCGGATCGGCAGACAGCATATTGGAATCCATCCGAAGCAACAACCCGATGGATCCCAGCCGAATGAAACGTTACCTGGAAAACATCTCACGCAACGGCTGGCGTATTGCCGCTCTGGTGCGGGCACTCAACCTGTATGCCCGCCCGGCAGACAGTCTCACAGAATCCAATGCTCTTAATGAGATCATTCACGACACCCTGCTGCTGATCGAGCACCAACTCAAAGCCTGGTCGAATATTAAGGTTGAACAGAATCTGGGGAATCCGCTGCCCGCTATCTTGTGCGACCGAAACGAGATCACCCAGGTATTGATCAACCTGCTGACCAATGCCCGCGACGCCATGCCAACCGGCGGAACGATTAAAATCTCCAGCGCCTATCATCCATCCAAGAATGAAGTGACCCTCGAAGTGCAGGATGACGGCACAGGCATGCCACCTGATGTCCAGGAGAAAATCTTTGACCCCTTCTTTACCACCAAGCCGGTCGGCAAAGGCACCGGACTGGGGCTTTCGATCGTGCAGGGCATCATGCGCACCTATGGAGGCAGCATTGAATTGGAAAGCACTCCGAGGGAGGGTACAACCCTGCGCCTGATCTTCCCGGTCGGAGGCACACCTGTGATATATAATGAAGAGAGACGGGAAAATGAAAAACCCCATTTGGGTCGTTATATTTAAGAATAACCTGCCCCTCCCCATTCCCTCACTATTGGCGTATAATCCATCCTATCATGGGATTTAATGCGAGCGGATGGTTCAGTTATATCAGTGCGGAAGGGGACAAGCCCAAGGTCACCTGGGGATTGATGCGGCGCGTCCTGGCTTATTCCTATCCATACCGCAAACAAATCACGGGGTTACTGCTGCTGATCCTGATCAATGCCGGTCTGACGCTGCTCACGCCGCTGATCCTGCGCGACATGATCGACAAAGCCATCCCCGCCAAAGACATCCAGCGTTTGATTCTGCTGGCGATGGGGCTGTTGTTCATCCCCATCCTGGGTGGGGCGCTGAATGTCGTGCAGCGCAGGTTGAATGCCGCCATCGGCGAGGGCGTGATCTATGACCTGCGCGTGGCGTTGTTTGCCCATTTACAACGCATGTCTTTACGTTTCTTCACCAACACCAAAGTCGGCGAATTGATGAGCCGCCTGAATAATGATGTGGTCGGGGCTCAGAATGCCATCAGCAACACGATCGTCAACATCATTACGAACATCATTCAGGCAGCGGTCGTACTGTCGGTCATGTTCACCCTCGAATGGCGACTGACCTTGATCTCGGTAATCATACTACCGCTGTTCATTCTGACAGCCCGCCGCCTGGGAGACCAACTGCGCGACATCGCCCGCTCCCAAATGAATGCCAACGCTCAAATGAATGCGATGGTCAACGAGACGCTCAACATCGGCGGGGCACTCCTGGTGAAGCTCTTCGGGCGCACAGATGAAGAGATCAAGCACTTCGACAACCGGGCGGCACAGGTACGTGACTTGGGCATCCAGCGGGCTGTGATCGGGGTCACTTTCTTCATGATCATTGGACTATTGAGCGCAGTCGGCACCGCCCTGGTATATGGCTTCGGTGGTTATCTCGTCATCCAAGGTTCCTTCACGCTGGGAACGATTGTCGCATTTGGCTCTTTCCTCAGCAGCCTGTATATCGCTTTGCAGGGACTCTCCAATGCACCGGTGGAGTTTGCCACTTCCATCGTCAGTTTTGAACGCGTCTTTGAGATCATTGACCTTCCGCATGACATTCTGGAGAAACCAGACGCCTTCAATCTGCAAGGGGTACGCGGAGAATTGGTCTTTGAAGGGGTTACCTTTCAATATCAGGCGCGGGAAGAAAATTTATTAAGCGATGTGCAGCGCTTCGATGAAGTGTCCATCGTCAAGGCTGAGCTTTCGACTAACGGTCTTACCGCGAAAGAGGGTGAAGAAGAGGAAACGGATGAAGCAGGAACGCACGGTCAGGCACGCGAGATGGCATTGGAAGAAATCACCTTCCGTGCCGAACCGGGACAACTGATCGCCCTGGTCGGTCCCAGCGGGGCAGGCAAGACCACATTCACCTACCTCATTCCACGCCTGTACGACCCCACCCAGGGACGCATCTTAATCGATGGGCATGACCTGCGCGATGTGACCCTCGCCTCATTGGCAGCCCAGATCGGTATTGTAACCCAGGAGACCACCCTTTTCCACGATACGATCCGCACTAATCTTATCTATGCGAAACTGGATGCCAGCCAGGCAGAGATTGAGGCTGCCGCCCGAGCCGCCAATATCCATGATTTCATCACCGGACTGCCGGATGGTTACAACACGACCGTCGGCGAGCGCGGCTACCGCTTAAGTGGCGGAGAAAAACAGCGCCTCGCCCTGGCACGCGTCATCCTCAAAGACCCGCATATCCTTATTCTGGATGAAGCCACCAGCCACCTGGATTCCGAATCCGAGGCGCTGATCCAGGAGGCTCTCAAGCACGTCATGGCGAAGCGCACCAGCATCGTCATCGCTCACCGGTTGAGCACTATTCTGGCAGCCGACCTGATCCTGGTATTGAACCGCGGCAGGATTGTGGAACGCGGCACCCATAAGGATTTATTGGAACAAAACGGGCTTTATGCCCAGTTGTACACAACCCACGGTCTTACCGCATTCAGCAGCGAAACGGGATAGATGCGTGAGGGATGAAACCGCCGCGTTTACCTTTCCGTAATCTTGGCGCAGCGCTCATGGTCTTGAGCGTGAATCTATGCATCGTTGCCAGTCTGGCAATCGGAATTTCCCTTCTGTCTTCCTTCGGCAGCGAAAAGCCGCTGCACATCTTCCCCTGGGCGCAACCCACGCCCAGCCCCACTCCTGAACTCTTGCGCCCGCTGGATGAGAGCGGTAAGACCGGCGGTAAGACCGGCGGTACCACCGGCGGCAAACTGTTGCTCGCCAGCGGAGAGAACCTGCAACGCTTAAAGGAAGCAGTTTCTCAAAACTACCTGGCAGCCCAAAATCCGAGCCAAGTCCATCGGACAGCAATCAGCGGTAAGACCGAAAGTAAACCAACCCCTGGTGAAACTCGCAGTTTTCAAGTCTTGAATATCCAGACCCGCCAGCATTTTACAACGCAAACCGTCTTGCGTTACCAGGACAATCCGCTACATTTCTGGGTCGGTACGGATGTCGCTTATGACTCACAGGCACTGACAGCCCTGGCAAAGACTATCACACAGACCATCCTGCCCACGAATATCAAGTTATTCGGCAGCGACCAATCCTCCACGCCAGCCATAGCGGATGTGTACATCATTTATGTAAGGGGATTGGGGGCGACCACCGCGGCTTTTTATGCGCCGCATGCTGATGCGCCTTACGATAGGCAAAACGCCAGCACAGCACACCAGGAGACAGATCACGAATTAATCTATCTCAATGCTGACCAGATTAATCTGACCAGTGAATACACCTACGCCGTCCTGGCACATGAGATCCAACATATGCTGCACGCCATTAATGATCCTGACGAGGAAACCTGGTTGAGCGAAGGCTTTTCCGAGCTATCGGCGTTCATCAACGGTTATGGAACTGGTAATTTTGCCGCCGAATACGCCAAAGAGCCGGACACTTCGCTGACCACCTGGCCGGGAACGGAAGGGAACACCACCCCGCATTACGGGGCATCGTTTCTGTTCGCCGATTATTTTTTCCAACGCTTTGGCAGGGATTATATGCGCGTGCTGGTCAACCACCCGGCGCACGGTATGGACGGCATCGAGCGCGTCCTCATGAAACTACCGGTTCTCGACCCTTCCAGCGCCCGCTTTGTGCATGCCGATGATGTTTTTGGGGATTGGACAGTCGCCAATTATCTGGACGACCCATCCCTTTTGGACGGCAGGTACGGCTATAAACAGTACCCCGGCATGCCCATGCCAACCTTCGCAGATAAAATTGCGTACTGCCCCACAGCAACCCGCACAACGGATGTGCAACAATACGGGGTTGATTATATCAAAATTACCTGCTTTGGAAGGCACAGCTTGCAATTCGAAGGTTCAACGCAGGTCAAAGTATTACCGCTTGATCCCCCATCGGGCAAAACATTTTATTGGGCAAACCGCACGCTGAACCCCTCCGCCAGCCTGGAACGGGATTTCGATTTCAGGGCAGCCAAGGCTCCATTGACGCTGGTTTTCAAGAGCTGGTACGACCTCGAAAAGGACGTCGACTTCGTATATGTCACGGCTTGTGAGGATGGAAAGAACTGGCAGAATCTTAAGCAAGGGGGAGTTGATTTGGTCATCAGCGGTACTAGCGCTGGAAAATGGAAAGAAGGGCGGGCTGACCTGTCAGGCTATGCCGGTAAAAAAGTGACCATCCGCTTTACACTGGAAAGTTCAACGGCTGCCAGCCGGGATGGCTTCGCCCTGGATGATGTTTCGATTCTTGGAACAGACTACCGGGAAGACTTTGAGCAAGAGACAAATCTCTGGCGAGAACATGGCTTCGTGCGGATCGAGAACGTACTCCCGCAGACCTTCCGCCTGGCGTTGATCCGGCGCGGGGCGCGCCAGCCAGTAAGCATATTAACCCTGGGGGTAGATAACGCGTTCACTTTGCCGCTTGCTTTGAATCAAGAGACGAATACGGCGGTTCTGGTGGTCAGCGGTACGACCCGCTTCACCCACCAGGCGGCTGTCTACCGCTACCGCATATCAGACTCTGAAAAATAAACGGATTGAGGAAACCCTAGTTGGAACGCAGGGCGTCCAATTGGGCTTTCAATTCGTCGCGCCGCTGAGAAGCGGCCTGGCTGACTTCTGATTGTAAATTAACGGCACGCTCTTTAAACTGCGAACGCAATTCCTCGCCCGATGCCGGTGCAAGCAGGGTTGCCAGGACAGCCCCTATCATGGCTCCTGAAATAAAACCAACCAGAAAACGTACAAAACTCGTCATTTCTACCTCCTTAGTTAGTATGGTGATAATCTATATCCTGAATTATAATACATTTGATAAAAATAAGGAACAAACCTACCGCCTATGCTGATTTTATCTGTTGGAATGCCACGCGCCGGCTCTGGCTGGTACTACAATTTACAACACGACCTGATTACTGCCTCCGGCGGTCAGGACGCGCGTACGGTGCGGCAACGCTATCACCTGCAAAAGGTCTTAACTGAAGTGAATTGTAACATCGGGGCGTTGACATTGCGCCGGCTGCTGGTGACACTCATACCCTCCCGGCTCGGAAACACATTCGTTATCAAAGCCCATTCCGCGCCCACCCCCCTGGCACACACCTTGATCCGCCTGGGTTGGATGCGAACCACTTATATTTACCGCGACCCGCGGGATGCCATGCTCTCCGCTTTTGAAAACGGGCAGCGGGCTCTGCAAAGCGGGCGCAGCAATGCCTTCTCGCACCTGGTCGATTTTGACTCCAGCCTGAGCTTCATGCATGAATACGTAAAAATTGGCGAAAAATGGCTGGCATGTCCAGATGTTTTGCATGCCCGTTACGAGGACTTATTAACCAATTACGAACCGGAAGCACAGCGTCTCGTGGCATTTCTCGGTTTAAAGCATACAGACGCGGTCGATGCTGTACTGGCTCAATACCAACCAGCCCAGGCACAGACCACCGAACAACAGGGTCTGCATTTCCGCAAGGGCAAGGTCGGGCGCTTCCGCGAGAAGTTTAGCAGCGAGGAACAGCAGCGCTGCATGGATGCCTTTGGTTCCTTTCTAAGAATGATGAAGTATGAATGAGGAAATATGAACACGATTCATGTGTATTTTTTCGCCACCTTAAAGGATGTAGCTGGCATGTCGCACATGGACATCCAGATCAGCGAGGGAGCCAGCGTTGCAGACTTGAAAGTTAGTTTGATCGAGCGCATTGCGGACTTCGAGAGAGCTTTACCGAACGCCGTCATTTCCGTCAACCAGGACTACGCCGAAGATGAGGTCATCCTCCTCGATGGGGCAGAGGTAGCCATTTTTCCACCGGTAAGCGGCGGCAGCCCGCTGCCTTCCTTTAGTTCGGTGAGCACAGAAGGCTTTGATCTAAACAGCGTGTTGAGCCAAATCACCCTGCCAACCACCGGCGCAGCCTGTTTCTTTGTGGGAATGGTACGCCAGAAGACCGCCCTGGAAAGCTCCTCACCCAGCGGCGAGACACTCGAAACCCATTATCTGGAATATGAAGCCTACCATCCGATGGCAGAGGCAAAACTGAACCAGATCATCGAGGAGATCCGCCAACGCTTCCCGGGGGTGGAAGGGGTGGCATTAACCCAGCGCGTGGGACATCTGGATCCCGGAACCCCGGCGGTGGTAGTCGCCTGTTCCGCCGCTCACCGCGACAGCGGCGCATTCGAGGCAGCCCGCTATGGGATCGAGCGTCTCAAACAAATCGTGCCGGTCTGGAAGAAAGAAGTGGGACCCGCCGGCGCAGTCTGGGTTGAGGGAGATACCCTCCCTCAGTCGAAAAAGGATTAAACATGCTGCAAGTCATCTGTACCCAATGTGGAAGCCCTTATCCAAAAACCGGTGCGCCATACCGTTGTTCTGCCTGCGGCGGTCTGTACGATTACGATGCCTTCCTCTATCCCCTGCCGGATAAATGGAAGAATGAACATACCCACCTGCCGGGTATATGGTGTTACCGGGAAGCCTTTGGACTGGCAGCTAACGCGCCCCTGATCAGTCTGGGAGAAGGGCATACACCGCTGGTATGGAGCGAGGGATTCGGGCGACGGGTGGCATTGAAATGTGAATATCTCAATCCAAGCGGCTCGTTCAAGGACCGCGGCGCCGCCACTCTGGTGAGTTTCTTACTCAGCCGCGGGGTGAGCGAAGCCATCGAAGACTCGTCTGGTAATGCTGGGGCGGCTTTTGGGGCTTATGCAGCGCGGGCAGGTGTGCGAGCCCGTATCTTCATGCCGGCTTACACTTCCGGCGCCAAGCGGCGCCAGATCGACGCCTATGGGAGCGAAGCGATTGCTCTTACCGGAACCCGCCAGGACGCAGCCGATGCCGCCCGGCGGGCAGCCGAGTCGGGCGCAGTGTACGCCAGCCATGCCTATCTGCCATTCGTCCTGCCAGGCTATGCCACCGCCGCTTATGAGATTGTGGAACAACTTGGATATAAGGCACCTGGTACGGTGGTCGTACCCGCTGGGCAAGGGAATTTCCTGTTAGCACTGGCACGCGGCTTCGAGAGCATGCTGCGCAGCGGATGGATCGAACAGATGCCGCGCATGATTGGGGTACAGGCAGCCGCCTGTGCTCCGCTGGCAGCCTATGCAGCAGGGGGAATGGCAGCCCTGGGGCATGTCCTTGACAATGAGACTCTTGCCGAAGGGGTGCGCGTGTTCCAACCGGTGCGGCTTGAAACCGTCATCCAAACCGTTAACACCAGTAACGGTACCGTTCTGGCAGTCGATGAAGCCGCCATCCTGCCTGCCCGCAACCAGCTTGCCCGGCTGGGATTCTATGTCGAACCCACTTCGGCGCTGGTGTGGGGCGCACTCATGCAACTGGCGGGCAACACCCCTGAACCGATCGTCCTGGTATTGACTGGTTCGGGATTAAAAACCGGCGGTTAGACCGGCGGTTTAAAAACCGAGTTCTGATGTTATCTGCTTTGCTTCCCTATGTCCCCGTGTTCTAATGAAGGCAGGAAGAAAGGCGCAAAGTCAAATCTATGGAGATTTCATGTTTATCAAACGTCTTTTCCATTCATCAAACGGTCTTACCGCTTCAGGAGAAATTGTTATCGATACGCGTGAAGACGACCCTCCCGATTATCACGCACCAGCCAATTCTCCGCAGGGTTTCGCCAAGCGCACCGGAATCAAATTCAACAATACTTCCTTATTGATCCGGGCATTCACCCACCGCTCTTACCTCAATGAGAATACCAAGGCACTCGAAGACAACGAACGCCTGGAATTTCTGGGTGACGCCGTGTTGAATTTTCTAGTGGGGGCGTGGTTGTATAATCACTACCCGGAATTGGCAGAGGGTCGCCTGACTTCCCTGCGTTCGGCGCTGGTGCGCAATGACCAGCTCGCCGAATATGCCCGCCAGTTGGAGATGGGGAAAGCGATTTTATTAGGACGCGGGGAAGAGGACGCCAAGGGACGTGAACGCACCATTCTGCTTGGCTCGGTCTTTGAGGCTTTTACCGGTGCGTTGTATCTCGACTCCGGATTGGAAAGTGTCCAACGTTTTCTGGAGCCCCTGCTGGAACCGGCTGCCCAAAAAATTGTAAAGCATCGCCATGACCTGGATCCTAAAAGTCAACTGCAGGAACTGACTCAATCAAAGGGAATGGGCACGCCGTATTATCGCACGGTGGATACCCAGGGACCTCTGCACCAGCCGGTTTACACGGTTGAGGTGTTGGTGGGCGAGCAAGTGATCGGCATGGGCAGCGGCACAAACAAACAAGGCGCTACGAAGAACGCGGCTGAAAATGCTCTCAATAAGATCGAAGAACAGGATGGCTGGCAGGTTTAATTGGGGGAAGGAAAGCTAAAGGAAAACACGCCCATCGCCGCTCTCTCTTAATCCGGTGCGGATGTCTATCCTGCCTCCGGTGGGCATGGCATCCTGGGCATTGGTGAGTAAAAAAAGGGTCGAAAACGATTGAAAATAATGTTTGCAAGCGGCTGCTTAAGAATTTATCTATTTCATTGCCATATTTGGAGAATCCCATGACAAACGATACGTTCAATAAGGATGAAGAAAATAGGGATAAGCAGATCATATCAAACGCTGCCTGGTGGAAAGGCAGGCGTGGGGAATGGTATGTTATCGTGCAAGTGATATTTTTTGGATTGGTACTATTTGGACCCCAAACGGTAGAGGGCTTTCCAGCCTGGCGGTTTCCTTATTCACACCTCGCATCTGGGGTGGGAGCTGTCTGCTTGCTGATCGGATGTCTATTGGCTGTTTCTGGCGTATTCAGATTGGGAACGAATCTCACGGCAGTGCCCTACCCTAAAGAACAGGCAACGCTGGTTGAAACGGGTACCTACCGGCTCGTGCGCCATCCGATATACAGCGGTTTGATTTTTATGGGCTTCGGCTGGGCTTTGTGGGTACATGGCTGGTTAACGATTGTATATGCAATCATATTATTTGTATTCTTCGATATCAAGTCACGACGTGAAGAACAATGGCTAAAAGAAAAATTTCCTGATTATGCTGCCTACCAGAAACGAGTAAATAAACTCATCCCGTTTATCTATTGAGCTTGCTATCGAATAGAATTCATGGATAAGGCTGAGTTAAAAGAAGCTGGTTGAAATGTTCAATATTATCCTGCAAATCAACCCAGGAAAAAGCCAGTTTTGGCAGGTTTAGCGGTCAGTAAGATAAAAAACGCGGGGCTGTCCTAGAATTAGACAGCCCCGCGGGTTAGAATAGTTTACTGTTCAGTTTCGTATCAGTTTACTGCTTGGATTGACCTCCCGTAGGACGCTGGCAGGTGGATGAAATGGACTGATCCATCGCCTGGCGAAGCGCATCCGCAGTGATACCGAGTGTACTGGCGGCGGCAGTGAAGTCGGGGCGACCCTGGGAACGATCTCCCATGGCAGCCTGGAGTT
>JBAXBF010000025.1:0-18813 GCA_037142095.1 Chloroflexota bacterium | reverse complement strand
GGGTAAAAAAAAGACCTCATAGATTTTTGATGTCTATGAGGTCTGGGATATCTACAAAATTAGTTTGCTAATCTTAGCGTTACGGGTTTGCCGCGCATGAAATACTTTCCACCGCTCTCGCGCACCACTTGTTGGGCGTGCTGTTCGGAAACATCTACGTAGGTGTGGTCTTTGCGAATGTCAATTTCGCCAATCGCCTTGCCTGGTATGCCAACTTCGCCGGCAATCGCGCCGACTATATCACTTGGATGCACACCGTGCGTCTTTCCCAGGTTCATCCACAGACGTACCATGCCGGCTTCGCGCGGGCGCTTGTCACCATGCAGGAAGGGTACTGCGTCACCTTTCACTTTCTGGGATGAGGACCGTGATTTCTTTTTCGATCCTTCGGACACTGAAATAGAGTCAAAATTGTTTTTAGATTTGTACTTTTGTTTGGTTTCTGTGTTCTGCTCGAAGATTTCTTCGATCGGTAAATTACTCTCGCCGGCGCGTGCCAATTGGATGGCTGCTGCTGCAATTTCTACCAAACCGAAACAAGTTTCTTCCAATTTGGAGATGACAGCCCGTTCGCGTGAGATGCTTCCTTTACCAAGCTGTTCGGTTAAAAGTTGCATGAAGCGGTCATCACGGCGGGCAAGAATTTCTGCACTGGTCGGGATGCGATTCTCAATAATGGTTTGGTGTGTGTATGCTTCAATTTGCTTTAATCGACGGCGTTCACGGGGCGAAATAAATAAAATGGCGATACCCTTCCGTCCAGCACGCCCGGTTCTTCCAATACGATGGACATAATCTTCTGCATCCATTGGGATATCGAAGTTGAACACGTGAGAAATATCTTCAATGTCCAGCCCGCGTGCAGCCACATCGGTTGCAATCAGCAGGGTGATTGTACGCCGCCGGAAACGTCTAAGCACTGCTTCGCGTGTGGACTGAGTCAGGTCGCCATGTAATGCTTCAGCAGAGTAACCGCGCTGGATCAAATTGTCTGCCAATTCTTGGGCACGCACTTTCGTTCGGGTGAAGATCAATGCGCTCTTCACTTCTTCTGCTTCCAGAATGCGGGTTAGGACGGATAGTTTATTTTCTTCTTTTACCAGGCAATAACGCTGCTCGGTCTCCGTAACCGTCAACCGGGTTGGGTTGATGGTGATTTGATGGGGGTTGCTTAAATAGCGGTCTGCCAATTTTCGGATGGGGGGCGGCAGCGTAGCGGAAAATAATGCAGTTTGGCGCTCCCCTGGTATCTGTGCCAGGATGGTTTCCACGTCTTCTATGAAGCCCATTTCAAGCATTTCGTCGGCTTCGTCCAAGACCAGATAGCGGACATGGCTGAGATCCAACACTTTCTGGCGGATTAAATCCAGTAAACGACCCGGTGTCCCGACGACGACGTCGACACCCCGATCGATTTGGCGGGTCTGGATACGGTAAGACTGCCCGCCATAGACTGCCAGAACACGGACTGAGCTGTTCTGTGCCATGCGGCTGATGGCTTCTGCTACCTGGATGGCTAACTCGCGGGTTGGTGCTAATACCAATGCCTGAATTCCGCCTTTACCTGACTGAATTTGCTGCAGCATAGGCAGCGCAAATGCGGCTGTTTTGCCGGTCCCTGTCTGGGCTTGTCCCAGAACGTTGCGTCCCTCAAGCAGAACTGGGATGGCTGCTTTTTGTATGGGTGTGGGTTGTTCGAAGCCCAACTGTTCAATAGCTTGCATGAGTTGAGGATGCAAGCCAAAATTCTCAAACTGTGAAGTCATTTATTTTAAAATCTCCAAAATGAAGCAATAAAAAAGAGCGTCCTGCAAAACCGGCAAGGCACTCTAAACCAAGACGATAACTGCTTTGGCAATCCATCTGCCAAACGGTTGATTATACCACACAATCTTATTTCATGCGGGTCATTTTATAAGTTATTTGGGAGATATTGTGAAAAATAATGTGATTCTACGGAGGAAACCAGGAGAACTGGGAAATATTTCCGTGCAGGAATCGAGAAAAAGGGGTATAATTCAACCACATGGATAGGCTGAGAGCATCGCGAAAACTGTCTGCAGAAGAATTGCGCCGTTTCGTGGTTGAGCAGCGTGCGGCAAATCGCCAGGCACGATTGGATCATTTTCGTAAAACGGGAAGAATTGATCCCGCTGCTGCAGCCATCTCGGGCGAAACGGATATTGTGGCGGATGAGTATGTTTTCTCGCCTGGGCTTGTTCGGGCGCGCCCGCGGCGGCGTTTTTTGGATGCCGTTTTATTACTGGTAGAAATTGGCGCTGTGGTTGGTTTGGTTTTTGTGATCTTTAACGGTTTGAATATGCTTAAAGACCTGAACCGTCAGGTGTTGGGCGTCATCCAGCAGCCAACACTTACTCCGACCCCTCTGATCATGGTTGTGGTATTGCCAGCAGGGCATCTTCCACCGGATGCACAGGGTAGTGTTCGTCCTAATGAAGCGGAAATCCCGCAGCATTTACGCCCGTTGGTGCAATCCATGGCGGATGTTCCAGTACCCACTCCGAGCATCGAGCAGGCGGCACGCATCCAAATTCCAGCGATTGATGTGGATGCCCCGGTGGTTCAGGGAGATGGCTGGGAACAATTGAAGAAAGGTGTGGCACAGCATATTGGCTCTGCCAATCCGGGACAACGCGGGAATGTTGTTCTTTCTGGTCATAATGACGTGTTTGGTGAAATCTTTCGGGACCTTGACCGTCTGAAATCAGGCGATGAGGTAATCTTGTTCACCAGTCAAAGAACATATACCTATGTTGTAACCAGCAACCGGATCACTGAGCCAACCGATATTGATGTTATGAAGCCGACCATTGATCCTGTGGTAACTTTGATCTCGTGTTATCCATACCGCGTGGATAACCAGCGGATCGTTGTTAATGCTGTCTTGAAAATTGAAAAATAATCCAGACGTTTTATTGTCTGTAATTTTAAATAATTGAGGAGAAATTATATGAGTAAGAAAAATAAGCAAAGAAAATCCCCGGTAGAAAGCGATGTCGTAGGTGCTTCAATGGAAAACGCAGCAAGTATGCCGGTTATTACTACATTCAATACAAAAACCACGTACGTCCAGGCTTTCAACCCGGATTACTCGGATGTTAAGAAGGATTTAAAACGGATTGGAACGCTGGCAGCCTCATTTTTCGTGATCTTGATCGCCCTTTCATTCATTCTGCACTAAGACAAACGATCAGCGGTCAAATTCTTGAACTTGACCGCTGATTTTTCAATGATATTAGGAGAAAATGAACAAATACGATCCTTCATCCCGATCGCCATATTGGGGTTCTACCATGAAGATTGTGGCAGGAATGGCGATCATTGCAATCGTTGGAGCGTTGATGTTTTATCTGCGCCCGATTATTGGACCGCTGCTTCTTGCTGCGATCTTGACGTATCTTCTTTATCCTTTGGTAGACCGTTTTAGCCGTCTTACCCGACTGCCTTGGTTAGTTTCTTCTAATATTGTCTTTCTAGTATTTATTATCCTTCTGCTTAGTTTTATTGCTGTTGTTGGTTTTGCGCTGGTTCAGCAGATTCAAAACCTTATCGAATTGATATCGGGTTTCTTGAAGAATTTACCTCAATGGGTTGCCGGGATGTCGGATAAGACATTGACAGTGGGATTTTTTCAGTTTAATTTGGGGCATCTGGATGCAAACACGCTTGCAAAACAAATTTTAGATAATATTCAGCCGACGTTAGGACAGACCGGGAATGTGGTTGGTTCAGTCGCCACCGGCACGGCGGCATTTATCGGTTGGTTGGTGTTTGTCTTGCTTGTTACCTATTTTATTCTTACAGAGGCGCATCGTTCTTCTGATGATACGATGCCTTATCTGGATTTCCCAGGTTACAATTATGATATTTATCGTCTGGGACGGGAGTTGAATCGTACCTGGAATGCTTTCTTGCGCGGACAAATCATTGTTGTGATGATCGCATCTTTATTATTTCTGATCCTGTACACGGTTTTGGGAGTACGCTATTCCCTTGTATTGGCGTTTATGGCAGGATTTGCCCGGTTTATTCCATATTTGGGGCAATGGTCTGTCATGCTTACCACCGCTGTGATTTCTTCTTTTCAGGGTGGAAATTATTTTGGGATGCACCAGGATTATTATGTGATTATGGTACTTGTTTGTGTGGCTTTGATGGATACCACCATTGATCAGTTAATAACCCCGCGCATCTTAGGTTCAGCTTTAGGACTACATCCAGCCGCCATCATAGTGACTGCGCTTCTCTCAACCCAATTAATCGGATTTGTCGGCTTAATTCTGGCAGCGCCGGTATTGGCAAGTATCATGTTAATTGGACGTTATATCGGGCGCAAGATGTTGAATCAAGATCCCTGGACAGAGCCGGATATCGATACGCCGCCGGTAGAATTTCCCTGGATGAAAATTATCAATCGATTAGCCACACAATTCAGGAAATAAGATCAAATAAAACAAAAGCACTAACTATTTTAGTTGCTCTCGTTGTTCATTGGCAGGTAGTTGATACAGGATAAGGTATCCATCGGCAAGCCCGATGCCCAGGTTTTCCTTGTCTGGAGAGAAAGTCAGGCTGTGGACGCTACTGGGTGTCTCAATCTGATGCTCTGCTTGACCTTTTTGCATATCCCAGAAAATCACGCGCTGGTCATCGGAAGCAGAAGCAAGTGTTTTGCCGTCAGGAGAGAATGCTACCTGCCAGACATAACCGCTGTGTCCGCGCAATGTAAATATCCTTTTTCCGCTGTGCACATCCCAAAGATAAACATTCCCATCTCCAGAGCCAGCAGCAATCTGTTTTCCATCCGGCGAAAAGGCGGCACTGCGTACCCAATAGGTTGAGCCGCGCAATACCCGGGCAGCTTTTTCTTTGCCTTTCTTAGCACTCAATACAGTCTGGATATCCCATAGGGCAATCGTCTGATCCACTGATGTTGATGCCAGTAATTTGCTGTCCGTCGAGAAAGATAGATGCCAGAGATAACCGGTATGACCTTTTAATGTGTGCAGGATTTTCCAACTTTGGGTATCCCATAAGGTGATTGTTTGAAAACTACCCACTGCCAATAATTCATCCTTGGGGGAGAATGCCACACCACCGACCCAATCTTGAAATCCAGTTAAAACACGCAGGCGGCTGCCGCTGGATGTTTCCCATAGTTTCACTTCTTTGTCATCCGCACCGCTCGCCAGGGTAAACCCATCCGGTGAGAAAGATATACTATTTACGGCTTGTGTTGAGGGCTGTGACCAGCGCGGCGTTAAATTTATTACTTCGAATAGTGCGATCCCTTTTTCTCCTGCGACGGCTATGGTCTTGCCGTCCGGTGAAAAGGTGAGGTCATTAATTGAGGATCCGACTTCTGCTCGCCCCATTTCTGTCAGGATGGCAGTTGGAATAGCGGGTGGGATTGGGATAGCTGTTTGCGGAATGGTTGATTGGGTGGCGGTGGGCAGGGAAGTCGACTTCGTTTGGGTGTTTGAGATGGGAGATAGTTTAGCGCAGCCGCAAATCAGGTTAGGGAAGATGAATAACGCTATTAGGAAAAGTACATCAAAGCGTTTCATATAGAAATTGTAGCATTAAATCCGTTTCCTTGTGGAAGATTACTGTGCTAAAAGGAATATAGTGACGTTAAAGTGAAAATATCTTGACAAAATAGAACACTACTATTATTGTTATTTTAGATAAACACCAATTTCTCGATAAGGAGTGATGGATATGAGCAAACTTATTGCATATTGTGGTTTGAACTGTGCTGAATGTGATGGTTATAAAGCTACCCAGGCAAATGATCTGGAATTTATGGAGCGTATCGCAGCGGAATGGAGAGTTCAATATAACAGTCCAAATCTTGGTATTGAAACGGTTACCTGTGATGGTTGTATCGGTGACGGCAGACATGGCGGATATTGTGCAGAGTGTCCGGTGCGTGCCTGTGGAATAGAACATGGTGTGGTCAATTGTGCTTATTGCCCTGACTACGGTTGCGATAAATTAACCATGTTTTTTGGGATGGCTCCTCAGGCGCGTGAAACGCTTGAAGCAATCAGAAGTGCTATGGTGTAATACTGACTTTGTCTTAGCTAAGTTTTATCACCCATTTGAATCCATCATGAGAATAATGATAGCTTACTGTACATCTTCTGCTTTGACAGGCATAAAAAATATTGTAATCAGCAGGGCAACTCCCGCTAAAAGCACACTGAATGCGTAAATCCAATTTGGATTTTGAGTATATAGAAAACCCGCGATGGGCGGGGCAACGATAACGGCAGAAGCAACTGCAGCCTCTATCATGCCGTACCCTAATCCCATATTGCCATCATGCAGCATCGTACGCCCTTGTGCAGCGGCTAAAGAGCGCGACGTGCGGTGACTACCCATCAAAAAGAAGGCGCATAAGTACCAGGGTAAACCAGTACCCTGCCAGATCAAGAAGGAAAAGAGTCCCAAAGCAATCTGTGGCACCAGGAAACTATAGCGAGCATTGAAGTGCCCCAGGACAAGGTTGAAAACGAGCACTCCGACTCCAGTCAGGGAAAGGAGTTGACCAATTTGTGCCAGACTGATACCGCGCTGATTCTGTAAGTAATTGGGTGTGAGCGGTTGGGGTAGATACATTGCGAACATGGCGAAGAAGATGATGGCGATGAAACCCAGATAACGTTTGCTGAATATATCTTTGGATAGGTTGTGGTGCTGCTCGTGAGGGAGATTTTCCACTGGCTGGGATGAAATGAAGAAAATGATGATTGTGGATACGATAAAAATAGCTGAGGCAACCCAGATGACTCCGCGTAAACCGATGGTTTGTGAGAGCCACCCTCCGATTATTGGACCGAGGATGCCCCCGACGCTGAAAGATGAATAGACAATGGTCAATACCCGCCCTACTGAGAGGCTGCCTCGTCCGGCAGTGATATAGCTGCTCAAGGGTCCTGAGACGAAATAAGTTAAACCATAAAATACTGCCCCAATCACGAATAAGGGGATAGAATCTGCCGCAGCCATCAGGATTGCCGCAATGATTCCCATTATCCAGGATGTCCAGAGCATGGGTCTGCGACCGATCCGGTCGGAAAGGTAACCGGCTGGCAGATGGGAAAATGCCATCGCCACCCCTACAGCTCCCAGGATCATACCGATCAGCACCGGATCAGCACCCATTTGCTGCAGGTAGAGGGGGCGAAAGTCATAGAACATCGTCTCGCCCAATCCCCAGGTGAAAAGGGAGAGCATGATCAAAATTAAATTACGATTCATGGAGATACGCCAATTATGGAAGGAATAAATCCATGTATCAGAGTTCAATCAATTCGCGTGGTAGGGAGCTTAAAGTTTCAGCACCGTTCTCAGTAATCAATACATCATCTTCAATGCGAATGCCACCGCGCCCAAGGAGATAGATTCCGGGTTCGATGGTGAAAATATTTCCGGCATTCAGCGGCTTATTGTTGTTAAACACGATATAAGGCGCTTCATGCACTTCCATGCCTAATCCATGTCCTGTTCGGTGTCTGAATAATTGCCCATAGCCAGCGTTTTCAATCTGTGAGCGGGCGGCATTATCAAGCTCGTTCGCCAAAATGCCGGGAGCAGCCAGGGCGCGAGCGGCAGAATTGGCTTGCTTAACGATTTTTGCGATGTGCACGAATTCCGCATCTGGTTTGCCCATCGAAAAAACGCGGGTGATGTCGCTGCAATAACCGTCATAACAGGCTCCCCAATCAAAGAGAATCAGATCGCCATTTTTAAGGGTTCGGCTGCCGGGAATGGCATGTGGATTGGCTGTGTTCTCACCAAAAGTAACGTCCAATCCAAAAGGCAATTCAGGGTCGCAGCCGTGGCGAAACATTTGAAGAGTGAGTTCGGAGGCAATTTCACGTTCAGTAACACCGATTTTCAGAGACGGCAGGGTCGCAGCCAATGCATCCTGCGCAATTTCAACGGCTTTGCGAGTGGCTGTGATTTCTTCAGCATCCTTGATTGCCCGTAATCCAATCAGACTGGCATCAATCGGGATGAAGTCCACAGCCGGGGAACCGGCTTGCAGGTAACGTAATTCCAGCAGCCTCAATCGTTCTGCTTCAACTCCTATCCTGCCATATTCTAATCCGGCGGCATGCATTCCGGTCGTATAAGTGCTCCCCCATGTATTGGAATCTTCTCCAAATAGGAAATGTTGAGTAGCAAAGGATAAACCCTGCATCTTGGCTTCCTCAAGCTGAGGAATAATAAAACAAACCGGAGTGTTTGGGATGAAGATAGCTACTACGGGACGTTCCATCAGATGGAAGCCGATACCCGTAAGATAAACCAGGCTAGGTCCAGGGTTTAGAACCAGGGCGTCTAGTCTGGCAGCCCGCAAAGCGTGAGAGAGCTGTGCCTGACGTTGACCGTAGATGGATATAGGGGACATTGACTATGAACTCCTTATAAGTTGTTCTTTTGAACGGTTTAGGAAAATGGTGCCCAGCATGCCTAGCAAGAACACAACGATCGCATTGGCGACAAACATGTAGGGTAATCCCATAGCGTCTGCTAACCAACCGTTAAGATAGGGACCAGCGAACATACCAAAGGCATAAACCGATTGAAATACACCCATTGCTGTGGCGCGCTCCGATTCGGAGACACGTTCTATACTCAAACCCATCAGCGTTGGATAACCGATGCCGCTGGCAAAGCCAATTAAAAATTGCGCTACAAAGACCATCCAGAGTGTGGATGCCAATGCGAGAATCCCGATTCCTGAAGCAGTAAGGATGAAACTGACATAGATCAAATTGCGTGTTTCGAATTGCTTCATCAATTTGGAAATCATCAAGCTGCCCAACATCATTGCGCCGATTCCAAAGAAACTCATTAAGATACTTTGAGTAACATCGGTAGCGCCTAATTGTTTGGCTAAGATGGGCATAAAAGCAAATGTTGTGGCAAAGACAGCGTATTGGTTCACAGCTCCAAGCATGGACGGCAGAATTACATCTTTACGAATGATAATTCTTCCGATATCTTGGATGGAGGTGATTTTGGATGGAATTCGTTCCTCTTTTGCAAATGATATAGCAAGAACCGCCAGCGCTGACAATCCTATGGCAACATAGAAAGCCAGGGAATAGCCGCCGATTTCATTCAAGAAACCGGTGAGATTTGTGATGAGCATACGGCTGATAAAATTGGTGAATGAGAGGATCGTGGCGGCTTTGATAGCGTCTTTAGGGGGAAAGAGACCACTGAAAGCGACGACCAGCGGTACCCACCCAGCGGCTGCCAATCCGGTAATACCTCGACCAATCCCCAGCCAGAGGGCATCGCTCGATGTACTCATCAACCAGGCTCCCAAGGCGGAGAAAATAAAACAAATAATAATAAAAGGTTTACGGCGTCCAACCCGGTCTGAAGCGACACCCAGCGGCAGGCGAAGTAATGCCTGCCATAAACCGTACATTGAAAGGACAATGCCTACCAATGCAAGCTGGTTGGTTTTGCCTTGAACATATTGGGGAAGGGTGGGCATATAAACATACATGGATGCCCAAAAGAAGAAAACAGCAGCGAGATACAATCTCGCTAGATTACGCCGTTGGTTGGTGTTCATAGATGAAGAAGTAGGTTGTGACGTGTCCATAAGAAAATGAATTATAACACGACTGATGAATATAAGAAGAATTCTGTACTGGCACAATATTTGCAACATGACTCGCAGTGATTCTATGATTTTGGGGTCAGCGCGCTTTGAAGGAGTTTCGATATGCATAGGAAATGGGTTGTCTTCATCATAATCTTAAATGGTCTTTTACTCATATTCTTGCCGTTCAAGGATGTGCAAGCATTTTTTACCGTTGGGCAAGGAGGAACTCCTGGTTTAACTCATGGGGATGCTACACCTGTCCCACAACCAAAACAGGATGTGATTCCTGGTGGTAAAACGGTTGTGCTTGTCCTAGATAATAACGTTTCCAGCCTGCATCTTGCTCCGCCGTCAGCGATGCGTGAAGGTGCACACGCAAATGCTACCGTCGAAATCAGCTATATAAATGCCGGACAAATCAGCCGTTTAGGAGATACTTGTCTTGCTTTCCCCGAAACCGCAAAGGCGGCATTCACGGCAGCAACGGATATTTGGGCAACCCAGATAACTTCTTCAGTGCCTATTTCGATTGAAGCCTGTTGGTCTAATCTCCCCACGGGTATTTTGGGATGGGCTGGAACGATTAATTATTTTCGAAATTTCCCAAATGCACCCCAATCGAATACCTGGTATCAAGTCGCGTTGGCGAATGCTCTCACTGGAATGGACCTGGATCCAGGCTTTCCAGATGTGAGCATCTCATACAACAATCTTTATACAAGCGAATTTTATTTAGGTACAGATGGTAATCCTCCTTTAATGAAATTAGATTTTGAAAGCATTGTATTGCATGAAATTACCCATGGATTGGGATTGGCAGGTTCGATGGGGATTTTTGGCGGTGTAGGTTCGTGGGGATTTGGCACTGGTAATCCTTTTGCTTATGATCTTTTTACTCAGGATAACTCAAATAACAGTCTGATTAATCCAAGTATATATCCTAATCCTTCTGCAGGTTTAGGTACAGCTTTGACATCTAATGGCGTGTATTTCAATGGTACCCATGCCAATGCAGCCAATAACGGGCAACGCGTAAAACTCTATGCGCCATCCAGTTGGATACCAGGATCCAGCTATTCCCATCTCGATGAAATATATAATGGGACGATCAATGCGTTGATGACTTTCAGCATGAGCCGCGGAGAATCATTGCATAACCCTGGACCGATAACGATGGGTATACTGCGCGATATTGGTTGGCAGATGCCAACTCCGCCGGGCACTTACACGATTTCTGGTAGAGTTACGGACGCTCTGGGTAATGGTATTGGCGGTGTCTTCTTTTCTTATGGTTCTGGCACGGTAGCTTCGACGGATGCCAGTGGATATTATTCAATCACGGGTCTGTCTTCAGCAACGTATCATGTTACCCCGGCAAAGGCAGATTATACATTCAATCCCACGGCAAGAGATGTGATCATATCGGGTGGGAATGAAACTGCTGTTGATTTTTCATCCATTTATATTCCACCTACAACCTACTCTATCTCTGGCAGAGTAACCGATTCACAAGGAAGCGGTATTGCACAGGTGAGCATCTCCATTGGAAGTGGTCCCGTAGCATCGACAGATAGCAGTGGAAATTATGCAATCACTGGTCTGCCAGCAGGTATGTATATTTTAACACCCGCAAAGACCGGTACAACTTTTTCTCCTGCCTCTCGTTCGGCAACGATTACATCGACCAATGTTGTTGGTATGGATTTTACAGGTATGACTCTACCCACGCCTGTCTATGGTATTTCGGGGAGAGTAACCGATAATACAGGCATTGGCGTTGCAGGAGTCTCGGTTTCTGATGGAAACAGCCGTTCTATATTGACGGATTCAATGGGTAATTATAGTCTGGGAGGTTTTTCATCTGGCTCCTATATTCTCATTCCTATCAAAAGTGGTTTTACTTTTTCACCGACATCCCTCAGTGTAAACGTCTCAGATGCGGACTTAATAGCAAAAGATTTTCTTGCCACAGCATTACCCGTGGGTCCTTATGCGATTTCTGGTAAAATCGTGGATGGGAATAACACAGCGATTCCAGGTGTGCTTGTTTCGGATGTCCTCGGATACTCTGCCGCAACCGATAGCAGCGGGATTTATACGCTCTCGAATTTACCAGCCGGCAGTTATGTTCTTACTCCTTATAAAGTGGGTTATACGTTTACCCCCGGTTTTACCAATCCAGTGGTGATTACAAACGCGAGTGCCAATAGTAAGGATTTTTCTGCTATGGCAGCCCCGGTAGGGAATTATCGGATCACAGGCAGGGTAACGGATGCTGGTGGTAATCCCTTAGCAGGTGTGCCAGTCTCAGATGTTGATGGCATTTATCGCGCTGTCAGTGATAATAATGGGGATTTTGTCCTCTCAAATTTACCGGCTGGTTATTATGTGTTTGCTGCACAGCGCAGCGATGAAATCTTTCTGCCTGCCTGGCGGACGGTAAAATTACCTGAAAATGCAGTCAACCAGAACTTCTCTCGGGCTGAGAAAACTATTACTGTTAACAGTACAAACGATCTTGGTGACTCCGTTTTAGGGGATGGGATTTGTGCTACTGCCAGCGGTGAGTGTACCTTGCGCGCCGCAATTGAAGAATCAAACGCCCGCTCGGGTGGAGATATCATCCTCGTACCTGCCGGAACGTATGGTTTGGCGACTCCTGCTACGAGTGCTGATGTTTCTTCTCAGGCTGGTGAACCTGACCTGAATGGTAATCTTCGGATTACTGATTCGGTGGTTCTGCAGGGTGCTGGCGCGGATAAAACGATTATAGACGCACATGGATACCGGAGTGTTATCGAAATTGCCCAGAGTGGAGCGGACATCTCGGTTGAGTTGTCCGGAATCACACTGCAAAAAGGCGGTGGAGCTGGGATCGTTGCTCAAACAGGGCATGGGTTTCTGGCGTTGGATCAATGCGTCGTTCACCAAAATGCTGGACCGGGTTTGTTTGTTAATGGGTTACAGGTTAGCTTAAACGAGAGCACCATTGCGGATAACTCTGTTTATAGCATGACAGGTGGTGTTGAAGTAGAAAATGCCCTGATCACCATCATGGACAGTACTATCGACAATAACCGCGGTAAAGGAGGGGGGCTGCGGTCTGGAAGTGGTCTCTTGATGCGTAATAGTACGATAAGTAACAATCGTGGTGATACACAATTCGGGGGAGTATCCGTCGAAGGGGGTGGTGCCATCGTTAATAGCACGATTAGTGGCAATGCAGGACGGGAAGGTGCCGGTATCTGGACGAAGAGCAATCTGGATACCTATAATGCCACGATTGTTCACAACAAAGCTGAGGGTTCCGGCGGTGGCGAATATAACAGTGGTTTGGGTGGTGGTATCTATATTTACCCGGGGTCAACGGAGATAGCGATCCAGAATTCTATTCTTTCGGAGAATAGCAGTCCGACCGGCTCGCCGGATTGCTTTGGTAAGGTTACCTCGAAAGGATATAACCTGGTAGGAGACCGCACAGGTTGTAATTTCTGCGCTGTGGAAGGAGATCTCTTTGGTTTGGATCCAGGTATTGATGGTCTGGTGGATAATGGTGGTGTAACATTCACACACGCGCTTCTATCAGGAAGTTGGGCAATCGATATGGGAAATCCTTCGGGGTGTCGTGATCAAAACGGTGTCATTCAAACGGTAGATCAGCGGGGAATGACTCGTCCTACGGATGGTAAGAAAAGTGGAAAGAAAATTTGTGATATAGGTTCCTTTGAGTTTCAACCTGTTGATGCTCCGTATCAAATATCGGGTATTCTAACGGATGAACGCTATCAACCTGTGAGCAATGCCACCGTTACAATGGACAATGGGCGGATCGCTATCACAGATGCTAAAGGGAAGTATATCTTTTCTGAATTGAAGACCGGAATATATAAATTAACTGCTGACAAAGCAGGTTATAAATTTAGCCCACCTAGCCGTGAGGTGAAACTACCCCCGAATACAACCAAAATAAACTTCGTAGGCATTTATTACGATAGTGGAGATTATACGATCTCAGGTAAATTTGTGGATAATTTCGGTAATCCGCTGGCTGGTGTGAGCGTCGCAACAGAAGGGGGGCTGACGGGATTCACCGATTCAGCGGGAAATTACACCATACGGGCGGTTGGAGCTGGATCCCATGTGATAACTCCTTATTTAGCAGAATACCAATTCGTTCCAGCGGAACTGGCCGTGCTTGTCTCTGATAATGTGGTTGGGAAAAATTTTGTGGGTGTCAAACAGCCAGCCAACCCGCCTATTTACCAAAAATAAAGTTCTTTTGACAAAGATGGATAAGGTTGTATGAAAGACATGGAACGGAAAAATATCGGCTATCAGATTATTATTGGCATCCTGGCTGCTGTATATTTGATGTTCGCATTTTTATCAACGTCACAGACCATGGCTGCTACGCTAGCCGCAAAACCTGCGGATCTTCCAACGCCGGTGCCGAACCTTTTTATTACGCCTTCACCACCTCAACCTCAATTGCCAACTGCGGATCCTCTTTCTGTGCCTGTTTATATTGCAGCAATTGGAGATACAACACGCCTTTCTCTCGCTTCCGATGGTACGCAAGGGAATGGAGGCTCTTATAATGCCTGGTTTAGCGGGGATAGATGTTGTGTATCCTTCGACTCATATGCCAGTAATCTGGTTCCAAACGATACAAATGGCGTAGAGGATGTTTTCATCCGTGATTTAGGATCTACTCAAATAGACAGAGCATCACTTTCTTCTGCGGGAGTGCAGGGAAATGGAAACTCTGCATACGCGTCAGCTTCGCGGGACGGGAAAATAATCACTTTTCGGTCAGATTCAAATAACCTGGTGGTGAATGATACCAATGGGGTTACCGACATCTTTGTTCGAATGATAGATAGTGGGCAGACAACTCGTGTATCCGTAGCAACGGGGGGGGGAGAAGGTAACGGACAATCGCTTTATTCGTTTATCAACGAGGACGGGCGTTATGTGGCTTTTCATTCTCAGGCATCTAATCTTGTTAGCGGAGATACGAACGGTGTATCGGATGTCTTTTTGCATGACAGAAATATCAGCATCACCACACGCATCTCTACTGCTGCGGATGGTTCTCAGGCTAACGGTTTCTCGCAATTTCCTTCTATCAACACCGATGGTAATTTTGTCGCTTTTTCTTCTGTTGCGAATAATTTGGTGCCCAATGATACTAACCTGGCAGCCGATATTTTTGTCAAAGATACAATTACCGCCGCGATTGACCGTGTTTCTCTAAGTTCTATCGGGGTGCAGGGTAATAAAAGTTCTTCAAATCCCTCAATCTCCGGTGATGGGCGTTATATTGCCTTCGAGTCGGATGCCGACAATCTTGTTCCGATGGATACCAATGGTGTAACCGATGTTTTTGTCCATGATCGAGTCTTGCATACCACCGTTCGTATCTCGATAAGTTCGACTGGAAACCAGGGAGACAATGCTTCCTCTGCGCCGGATATTTCAAGGGATGGTCGTTATGTAGCCTTTCAATCGCGGGCTACCAATCTGGTAGTCGGCGATACCAATGGAAAGGTCGACATTTTTATCCGAGATAATCAAACCGCACAGACAATTCGCGTATCAATATCATCATTAAACGTGCAAGGAAATGATGATTCTGGTTTCCCTTCCATCTCAGATGACGGACAATTCGTATCCTTTGGTTCTGCTGCCACCAATTTGATAGCAAATGACACGAATAATGCTGAAGATATTTTCTTGCATGAACAACAGGGGAATACACCAACCCCAACGCCTTCTTTTACTCCAACGGCGAGTGAGACTCCATCTTCAACGCCCACCAGCACGCCCACTTTTACTGTTACAACAACAGCCACTGCGTCAAACACATCCACCAACACACCCAGCCCGACTTCTATATCCTCTGCGACTTTCACGCTTACGCCAACGATTACTATGACGGTATCCCCAACGAGTACAGCGACTTTTACATTAACTGCTACTATAACCCCTACTCCCTCATCGACCAGTTCACCGACAATTACAAGTACACAAACCCCTTCTCTTACACCGACTCTTACACTTACCAGTACAAGTACACCAACAATGACCTTCACGCCGACGATGACGTTCACGCCGACAATGACATTCACACCAACAATGACGTTCACCCCTTCATTAACACCTACGATGACAGCATCACCGACAGCAGTTCCTGTAGAGGTGTTTTCAATTTCAGGGAAAGTGATGGACAATCAATTCAATCCACTGCCGAATCTGGCTATCAGGCTCAATGAAAGATTAATGGCAGTAACAGATAGCAACGGTTATTATAGTATTAATAATCTGGTGCATGGAACCTATATTGTTTCTGTAGAATATGAAGGATATATATTTACATCGACGGTGGAGATGCCGCTCAGTCTTCCTCATAATCAATTTAATGTGGATTTTATTGGTGTACCGCAGCCAGATTATTCAATATCTGGCAAAGTGACAAACTTAAATGGCGCAGGGATATCAGGTGTGACGGTGTACTATGGCATTGCCCAATCTTCCATCGAAGGGAATGATTTGGAGAATGGTGTTCTGGTAATTGGCGATACTCAAAACCAAAACAGCATTATAACAAACAGTGTTGGTGAATTTATGGTTCAGGGGTTGGTGCCTGGTAAATACATCCTTTCTCTAACGATGGATGGTTATATTTTTACGCCCTATACGCGTACTGTAACCCTGCCGCCGGATGCTACTGGTCAGATATTCACCGGTGTGCCGGGTGTAGCTGTAACCTATGCGGTTTCTGGGAAAGTCCTGGATGGAGCTGGGAAGCCTTTGGCAGGTGTCCTGATTGGGCTTGGATCGCGCTTCAGTGCAGTTACGGATAGCCTAGGAAACTATTCAGTGCGCGGGGTGCCAGCCGGTTCATATTTTCTTACTGCCATGAAATACGGCCATATCTTTGTTCCGGCAAACCGCGCTGTTTATGTGCCGCGTGATACTACTCATCAAGATTTTAAAGGCATTTCTCCTTAAGAGATGCCCAGTGCTCTTAACATTGCCTTGTAACGGGGAGGCTCTTCTTCGAAAATATAGGCTACCGGAGTAACGATAACCCCGCTGCCTCCGATGGAACGCAATTCTGATATGGCTTTAAACAAGACATTGCGCTTGACGACAATATTGACAGCATACCAGTCCGGGTTTCCATCGCGCACATAAACCCGAGAAATGGTGGGTCCTTGCAACCCGCCGATGATAGATTGTTCAAACATACGGGCTGCGATGACTTCAGCGGATTCCCCACGCATATTGGCTGTTACCATTAAATTCTCTGATGCACGTAAGTGTGCTTCAATGAATTCTAATAAATGGCGGGCGATGAGTAAGGTCTGGGGATCATTCTTCAGCGCTTGGCGGTTAGCAATCAATGCCGCTTGGGATGGTTGCACTTCCCCGTCTTTTAAGGGTCGTAAGCGGTTATCACGCAACGTTTGTCCAGAAGAGACCAGATCAGAAATGAAGTCAGCATAACCAATGGCAGGTGCTGTTTCCAAGGTGCCCTCTGCCGAAATGAGCACATGTGGGATATCATGCAGATCCAAAAAACGACGAGTAAGCTCTGGGTATTTGGTTGCCACACGCAAAGGATGGTTGACAAGTGCAGCTTTCCGGCGTAGGTCCGATAAGGTGAAGGTATCATCCCAGTTTTCCGGAACAGCAATTGTCAAAGTGCATTGCCCAAAGCCTAAGGAATCGTGTAAAATAAGTACATCATCATCGTTGCCTTTGTGTTCTTCAATGACGTCTATACCGGAGATTCCGAAAGCCACGCTTCCGTCGCGTACACTTACAACAATATCCGCCGGGCGCTGAAAGAGCACAAACACTTCGGGTAAAGCAGGGATGCGGGCTTCATATTGGCGTGGGTTGGGTTTATGCACCCGTAACCCACATTCTGCCAGAAAGGACATAACATCTTCAGCCAATCGGCCTTTAGAGGGTAGAGATAGTCGCATGGTACAATTGTAACACCGGATCGGGAGAAAACCTATGATTTTTAATAAAACTCAGGATAAAAATTCCCTAATGAAAAAGCAATTATTAATTGCTACCATATTGATAGTAGTGCTGATGATTTTTTTAGCTTTTCAATGTGTAGAAGCTGCTGAAGGCTCTTTGCAGTCTGCTTCCTCGAACCAAATTACGGCTGAGGCGAATTCCAGATACATAAAGCAATCAGGCTCGCCTTCCTATATGAAAAACACCTTTCACCCTGACGTAGGTTGCAAGTGGTTGGGTGTCGCGGGGCAAATTTTTGGGGCGGATAAAAAACCGGTCTCCGGGCTGACGTTACGAGTCAGTGGTACGTTAAACGGGAAGTCAGTTTCTTTAACAACCCGCAGTGGTATAGCAACATATTATGGTCCTGGGGGTTATGAGATTAAGTTAGCGGATACCCCTGTCATCTCAACCAACACACTTTATATAGAAGTGATAGATACTCAAGCAGGAACCTCTTCTGACCGGATTTATTTTAATACCTATACTGGCTGTGAGAAAAATCAAGTGCTAGTCAACTTCACCTCGACCGCGCCATATATAACGGCAACACCTGTTTCTGTAACGCTGCAACCTTCGCGTACATCTACAGTTACACGCACACCACTGAAGACAACTACCAAAACGCCTACTTTGCGTGCTACCCGGACACCGCTGGTCACTCCTTCTAAATCACCAACAAAGGCTCCCTGGTTCTATTCCATTCAATCGGGTAATCCCAAGTACGTACAAAATTTTGCACATCCTGAAACAGGATGTCGCTGGATGGGCGTAGCTGGACTGATATTTGATGACCGTTCCCACCCGGTCTATAATGTCGTCGTGGAAGTCGGCGGAACTTTAAATGGAAAGAAAATATCTGTTTTGGCAATGACTGGTTTTGCACCTGCTTATGGACCAGGTGGGTATGAAATAAAGTTGTCAGATCAGTTGATCACTTCCAACCGTACTCTCTATTTGGTGGTTTATGATCTGAATGGTATCCAACTTTCAGAGAAAGTATATTTTAATACCTATAATGATTGTACACGTAGTCTCGTTTTAGTAAATTATATTCAGACAGGACCGATGCCTTCACCCATTCCTGTTACTCCGATTACTGCCACGTATACCCC
>JBAXBF010000024.1:0-18857 GCA_037142095.1 Chloroflexota bacterium | reverse complement strand
TTCTCCATTTGCAACTGCCCATTACATATTAATTGTGTCAATCGGCATGTCAAGGCATCTGTGAAAGTTTGTTACCAATATTTAGGGAAGATAACGGAAAATATTGTGGAATTGGCAAGGCTCCTTCATATGTGGTAAAATTTCTTTTTGTGGGTAAGGATATCCGCCATGCCTAAATTGGCTGATGTAAAGTATTCCCCCACTAAGACAGGGATCATTTTCCTATGCCAGAAAAGCCTGCTCCCCCCGAACTGGTTCTCTGCCAAAAATGTGGCAGACAGGTGCCTGCGCTGCGTTGGGCATGTCCTTATTGTGGTTCTCCTCTGCATAATGCAGGGGTCTCCTACGCTGAGCCAGCTTCACAGACCGGACCTTTCCGTTTTTCAATTTCTGTCCATCGCCCGGATGCTGAAGAAGGCATCCGCCCATTGAGTAAGGGGAGTATCTCCGGTGTCTATCTGATTTTGGAAATCGTAGCGTTCATCGCCGTATTGGGTGTGGTGGGGGTGCTAATTTGGCGCTGGCTAAATCCACCTGCTCAAAAATCAACCCTGCCAGACAGATCGCCTTCCGGTCTGCTTCAATCTACAGATGAACCCGGTTCGTCATCCTTTACCCCTCTGTCCGTAACTGCTGCGCCGTTGGTCTTTCCCACAGCTAAAGGCGCCGAAAAGCTTCCTCCGGTTAACGTGCTTCCACTGCAAGGACAAAGCAGCCTGCAGGTTATCAAAGATAAGCAGGATGATTATAGCCCGGCATTGTCGCGTGACCAACGCCATCTGGTCTATACCACCCAGGTCGATGGGCATTGGCAGGTGATGGACGCGGATCCCAACAGCGGTAAGTTGATCCGCCAGATCACCAGCGGTGAAATCGATTATTTTACCCCTTCCTTTAATGCCGATGGAACGCAATTACTGGTGGTCGCGGACTGGAGTGTGAATCTGGATATTTTTCTCCTCGATTATAAAAATGGAAGAGTCTTGCGCCAGTTGACCTTTGACAAAGCGGCTGATTATGCCCCCAATTGGCTGCCGGATTATTCCGGCATCGCCTTCACTTCCGAACGGGATGGCAATGCCGAAATCTACTTAATGAAAATCCCGGCGGTTCAGGTGAGTGAGCCGCCGGTTACCCGTTTAACAAATGACACGGCATTCGATGGCTATCCATCCGTCTCGCATGATGGTACATTGGTGACCTTCTACTCCGACCGCGCCCAGGAATATAATTATGATATCTACGTGATGCCCTTATCGAATCCCATCCCGCGCCGCCTGACGAAGGACAAAGGGCGGGATGCATCCCCTGTTTTTTCGGCTGGGGATGCCTGGATCGTGTTTGAGTCTAACCGCAGCGGCAATTATGAGTTATATTCGATCCGTACCACAGCCGAAGAGGATATCTCGGTGCGTAACCTGACCTATTCCGAAGCAAGCGAGTATATGCCGGTCTTTTCACCGGATGGTTTGTGGTTGTTTTATCTTTCAGATTACTCTGGGAAGAAGAATATCTACCGCCAGCCCTGGCCCTAGAAAAAAGGTTAATCACCTGGGAGATTTATCCATGCAAGCCATGCGTTTATTTCAGCACGCTCCTGCCGAAACTCATCCTTTACAATGGGTTGAGATGGTGGTTCCTGCGCCAGAATCCGGGCAAGTCTTGATTCGCGTGGCAGTCTGCGGAGTCTGCCATACGGATTTACATACCGTGGAAGGGGATATCCATCCTCCCAGGCTGCCGCTCACGCCTGGGCATCAGGTCGTCGGTACTATCGCACAAATTGGAGAAGGGGTGGAGAACCTGACTGTAGGCACACGCGTTGGCGTGCCCTGGTTGTATTCCGCCTGTGGGAAATGTGCGTATTGCCAGCGCGGTGAGGAGAATTTGTGTGAAAGCGCGCGTTTTAGCGGTTTTCATGTGGATGGAGGGTACGCCGAATATATGTGTGCCGAGGCAAACTATGTGCTGCCCCTTCCGCCACAGATGAGTGATATTCAAGCTGCGCCGCTGCTCTGTGCAGGAATTGTGGGTTATCGTTCCCTGCGTAAAGCAGATATCCAACCTGGTGAACGCCTGGGACTATTTGGTTTTGGCGCAAGCGCTCATCTCGCCATCCAGGTTGCGCTTTATTGGGGCTGCGAAGTGTATGTCTTTACACGGGCACCGGAACACTGCCGGCATGCCCTCGAGTTGGGTGCGGTCTGGGCGGGGAACGCCCAGGATACACCACCCCAAAAACTTGACCGCGCAATCCTCTTTGCTCCCAGTGGTGCGTTGGTGCCCTTGATGTTAGAAAAACTGCGCCCCGGTGGAACAGCCGCGATCAACGCTATTCATACCTCACCGATCCCTGAAATGCCCTACAGTTTGCTGTACGGTGAACGTACATTGCGCAGCGTGGCAAATGCTGTCTATCAAGATGGCGTGGAATTTCTCCATTTGGCTGCCCAGATTCCCATCCAGCCAACAACGACAATTTATGACTTGCGGTCTGCCAATGAGGCTCTGCTCGATATGAAGCATAGCCGGATCAATGGTGAAGCCGTGTTAACTGTAGGCTGGAAAGGCATGTCTATATGATAATTATTTCAGTTTTTCGGAAAATTAGGCTATAATGGAATAGTATGAATCTAATTGAGGAACAAATCACACGCGGAAAAGTGACTGCACTGGAGGTCGGTTTGCAGAGTGACTCAGTTCCATTTCGTCTCATCAAGAAGGATGCCCAAAAAATGTTGGAGCGAAACGATTTACCGGAAGATCTGCGCCGGCGACTTGTAGCTCTGGTGCAAGCCTCTGGCAAAGAAGTAAGTAAAGAAGCAGGTGAAGGATAAGACTTTCTGCATTTACGTCTCTTGACATTCGTAAACGAAATAAATATTCCCTCAAACAAACCTTCAACAGCAAAATTAGAAAAAGTCTTACTGTCATAAAAGGATATGGTGGTATACTTGCCTGCGTTATTCGATAGGGTAAAAAATTTATGGCATCTTTAACAGCTTCGGCAACGGCACATCCAAATATCGCCTTTATCAAGTATTGGGGCAATCGAGATGCGGAATTGCGTCTACCCTCGAATGGTTCAATTTCCATGAACCTGGACAGTTTATTTACGCATACCCGCGTGAAGTTTGACCCTGGAGTTGATGAGGATAGGTTGAGTCTTAATGGACAGGAACAGGACGGCGTAGCGTTGCAGCGGGTGAGCAAGTTACTCGACCGTGTACGTAAGATGGCATATTTGCGTACATTTGCAGTTGTGGACAGTGAAAACAATTTCCCGACCGGCGCTGGAATCGCTTCATCTGCCTCAGCCTTTGCGGCATTAAGCGTGGCTGCCAGTAAGGCAGCCGGTCTGGAATTAAGCGAAAGTGAGCTTTCACGTTTGGCGCGGACGGGTTCTGGTTCAGCCTGCCGTTCCATCCCGTCTGGTTTTGTGGAATGGCGCGCGGCTGAACGCGATCGAGATTCGTTTGCATTCTCAATCGCTTTGCCTGAACATTGGGATCTGGTTGATTGTATTGCGATCATCAGCAGCGAGCATAAAACGACGGGTTCCAGCGATGGGCATGCTCTGGCAAGTAGCAGCCCAGTACAGTCTATGCGCGTTGCTGACGCTCCACGCCGGATTGATATCTGCCGTAAGGCAATTCTCGAACGCGATTTTGACGCCCTGGCGCAGGTGGTGGAACAAGATTGCCATATCATGCATGCGGTTATGATGACTTCTACACCTCCTTTATTATATTGGCAGCCAGCAACGCTGGGGGTGATGCAGAAAGTATTGACATGGCGTGCAGAAGGATTGCCTGTATGTTATACTATAGATGCAGGAGCGAACGTGCATGTACTTTGTCCGGCTCCGCTGTTAGAAACGGTTGTTCAGATGTTGAAGCAGGTTGAGGGGGTCAAGCAGATATTTGCAGCCCATCCAGGCGGTGCAGTTCAAATCGGCGATTAAATGAATGGTGCAAACCCTTGACATTTGATGTTATAATCAGGATAAGAGGTATATTGTAAAATGAATTTACTTATATTTATTGGCGCGCTCGCGGCTTTTATCATCCTGCATGAATTGGGACATCTCGTGGCGTGTCTGGTGCTAAAAATTGATGTGGAAGAATTTGGGATTGGTTTCCCACCCCGTATCTTCATTTTTTTCCGTTGGCGGGGTATTGATTTTACTCTAAACTGGATATTGTTGGGTGGTTTTGTGAACCCAGCCGGTCAAAATGATCCCGAAATAGCTGGCGGTTTGGCAGCTTCCGCTCCTTGGAAACGTCTGGTCGTCTATTTCGCCGGTCCAGTGATGAATATCATCGTTGCGGTTTTACTTTATACATTAGCAGTAAGCCAAATGGGTATGCCGGAGACAAAGAAGGTCATCGTTGTCGATGTTGCCCCAAATTCCCCGGCTGAGCAGGCAGGATTGAAAGCGGATGATCTCCTTTTGCGCATAAATGGGCAGCCGCTGGAGGGAGTCAATGTCGTACAGGGGATCGTAGCTGTGAATAAAGGCAAAGAAATTACCCTCGAAGTACAGCGAGCTGGTCAAATTATCGAAGTCAAATTGGTGCCCCGCGCCGATCCCCCGCCTGGACAAGGTGCGATTGGGATTGCGATGAGTAACCCGACCAAACCGATCTCGTTGATTAACGCTTTTCCCTTGGGTACTATGGCAGTTGTCGATCAGGGTTATCTCCTTCTGACACTCCCGATGAAATTTTTCCAGGGCTCGGTTCCGGCTGAAGAAATGCGTGTGGTTGGTTTTAAGGGCATGTACGATATCTATCAAGGCGTGCGTGATATTGAGGCGAGCCAAAAGCAAACCAGAGGTGTCGGTACTCTGGCGTTCTTCGCCATGATTAGCGCTTCGTTAGGCATTCTAAACTTAATGCCTATCCCTGCCCTTGACGGTGGACGGATCCTGTTTACGCTTCCGGAGCTTCTCATTCGTCGCCGTGTTCCAGCCCATCTAGAAAATACGCTGCACATGGTAGGTTTTATGTTATTATTAGTATTATTAGTTTACGTTAATTTGCAAGATTTTATTAATCCGGTAAATATGATGACAACCCCTGTAAGTATTACGCCTACTCCATAGTATCAGGAAGGCTAACATGAGTAAAAAAATTGTAGAATGGGAAGAAACATCAAAAGATCTGCTGGATGAGATTGATATTGATCTCCAGCCAAAAGAGATGCCTTTTGAACAAGTCATAGAATCTCTCTTGGATGAAAACACGCCTTTTCCTGCGCGCTATTTGTACCGTCTATCCGATCTTAGTGACGATGACTTACAAAGATTACGTCAGCATTGGCACAATATTGCTCTTTGGCGGCGACGTGCCTTAATGGAAGACTTGCAAATGATGGTCGAGAAAGATACGATTCTATCATTTGAATCGCTCGCCCGGCTGGCATTAACGGATGAGGATGCTAAGGTTCGTTTTGGGGCGATCGAAACACTGATTGCAAATGAATGTGAATCTTCAGACTTGGTTGATATCTATCTCTCTTTGATGGAAAAAGACCCAGATCAGAACGTGCGCAGGATTGCTATCGGCGCTTTGGGACATTTTGTCTATCTGGCAGAAATGGATACTTTCCAAGCAGAGATCAAAAGTGATCTGGAAAACCGGTTGCTTGCTATTGCCCAAACAAATTCGAATATGGATATCCGCCGCTTTGCTATAGAAGCACTTGGATATTCGACCCGGGATGAAATTCCAGCTTTAATTGAGACTGCCTATAATTCACTTGATCCACAGCAGCAAACGAGTGCGTTGATTGCAATGGGGCGCTCGGGTATTGAGCGTTGGCAGCCGCAGGTCGTAGGCATGCTCACCCATTCCAATCCTTCTCTGCGGGCTGAATCAGCTCGTGCTACCGGAGAACTGGGGATCAGCGAAGCACGGGCGAGTCTCGTCGATTTGATTGATGATGCCAATCAAGAAGTTTGTTTGGCTGCGATCTGGTCCCTTTCACAAATCGGTGGTAAGGGCGTGCGTAAAATCTTGCAGTCCCGTCTTTCCGAAGCCGAAGATAGCGAAGAAATTGAGTTCCTCGAAAGTGCTTTGGATAACCTTGATTTTAATGAGGGTATTCACGATATGAGTTTGTTGGGGGTGGATGAGGAAGACCTCTTTAGCGGTGACGATAGTGATGAATTTGATCCCGAGGATTTCTTCTCTTACGACGAAGACGAAGAGGATTATGAAGGAGAGGTTGAAGAAGGCGAGCTCGATGAGTTTGTCGATGAGGATGATGAGGATGATCTCGACTTTACAGATGACGATGATGACGATGACGATGGGGACCTCTGGCGTTGAGCTATTTGCTCCAACTGTTTGCAAATAATTTACTTCCCATTTTTCTGGTCGCTGGCAGCGGTTATCTCTTGGCACGCTGGCGCCAGATCGATCCTAAAAGCCTCTCCAACCTTATCTTTTATTTGTTTGCTCCCTGCTTGCTGTTCAACCTTATCCTGCATAGCAAATTAGAGACAGACATCATTCTTCGGATGTCGATCTTTACCCTCGGCAGTCTTTCCCTGGCAGTTCTGGCAGCCTGGCTGATTTGCCGGATCTTAAAATTTAACCGTAAGATCACCACTTTAATTTTGATGGCTGCGCTTCTCCCCAATGCAGGCAATTTTGGACTTGCCACGGTCAAGTTTGCTTTTGGTGAGGATACCTTGACCTATGCCAGCCTGTATTTCATGATTTCAACCATCGTCTTATACACAGGCGGGGTATTTTTGGCTTCGATGGGAACCTCAACCCTGAGACAAGCCTTGGTCGGCTTACTTAAAGCTCCCGTGATTTATGCTGTTGCACTTGGTATGCTTATTGCATCTATGAGATGGGGTATACCTATGCCGATAGATCGAGCAATCGTACTTGCAGGAGATGCAACTATTCCAGCCATGTTGGTTTTACTGGGATTGCAAATTGCAGCAAACGGTAAAGAGACAGGTGCAGCATCGTCCTGTCCTGGACAGTCCACTCATCGGATGATTGCATGTCTCAAACCGATTACGGTCGCCTGTGTCACTCGCCTGGTCATTGCCCCTTTGATTGGCTTTGGATTAGCTTATGTCTTGAGCTTGAAAGGCGCACCTGCCCAGGCTGCTATAACCGAATCCGCCACGCCTGTAGCAGTCATGGTTACAGTATTAGCAACGGAATATGATATCGAGCCATCCCTGGCTTCGATGATGGTCCTCTTCTCGACTTTGCTCAGCCCGCTAACCCTTACGCCAATACTTGCTTGGTTGGGAGGATGATGTGGGTCGTTTTATTCTGGCATCGGTCAGTATTTTCTTTATGATAGCTGCAATGGTTGCTCCCTACCAGTTTGTATATGCTGGGCAATCTTCAACCATTAATATTCAGCCGCAGGTTACTTATACCTTTGGTAATCACCTGGCGATTCAGGCTTCACTCTCTGCGCTCACCGGCACTGCCAGAATCAAGAGCGGCAAGATATTCTTGCAAACCCAGGGTAGTTCAAAAACGAATGAGGCGGATATTATTCTGGAGAGGGTAGATCAATCTTCGCAGCGATGGCAGCTAAGTTATGAACAGGATCTTGGACAGCACCCCCTGCGCACCTTCACAAATTTGAAATACTGGTTTGCTTTTCTATTAGATGACGGTTCGATCATAACCAGCCAGATATTCTCTTTTTATTATGAAGATAATCGCTATACCTGGCATACATCAAAAGCAACACCTTTCTTGTTCCACTGGTATGAAGGCAGTACCCAGTTGGATCAGGAGGTCTTTAACACTGCCTGGGATGGGGTAACGCGCGCCAAAAGTATTCTGCCATTGGATTTACCGCAAGACATCAATATTTATGCTTATACCAGTGCCCGCGAAGTTCAATCTACACTGCAGATGGGGACAACGAACTGGGCTGCCGGACATGCCGACCCCGACTTGAAAGTGATTGTTGTTTCGCTGCCAACGGGTGCCGGGCAACGACAGGAGATGGCGCGCCAGATTCCCCATGAACTGATGCACATCTTGCTTTATCAAAAAGTGGGCGAGCGCTATCGTAATCTGCCGGTCTGGTTTGCGGAAGGGTTGGCATCCATGACAGAACTTTACCCTGATCCGGATTACCCGCTATTATTGCAAACCGCCCAAGAGGGAAATTCGTTAATTTCAATTCAATCCCTTTGCGATCCATTTCCACAGGAAACTTCGGGGGCGTTGCTGGCATATGCCGAGTCGACTTCTTTTGTTAGATTCTTGCATGGGCAATATGGTTCTTCCGGATTAGAAAAACTTCTGCGGGGGTATGCGGATGGGCAAGATTGCGAGCGTGGCGTGGAAACTGCTTTTGGAATGACTCTTTCAGATCTGGAAAGTCGTTGGCATCGTGATATTTTCGAATCAAAACCAATTTCACAAGAAATGGGAGAGCTGGCACCTTGGCTGGTTGTTTTCTTCCTTGTCTTGCTTATACCATTAATGGTTGGTATTATAGGCGGCACCACTGGCAGGCGGGCGATGGCTCATGACTGAAGACGTTTACGCAGTATCTCTCCGACGCCATTAAACGCCAGTACGGTAATGAAAATGGCTGCACCTGGGAATGTTGACATCCACCAGTAATCAAATATATACTTACGTCCAAAGCTTACCATCGATCCCCATTCGGGGGTGGGTGGTTGGGCTCCCATGCCGATGAAACTCAAGCTGGAAGTCGTTACCAATGCGGGTCCGATATCCGATGTTATCTGGATGATCAGTGGAATTAGGAGATTGGGCAGAATATGCGCAAACATCACGCGCAGGTCGCCGCCGCCGAGCGCCCGCGTGGCATTGATATAGTCGAATTCTTTGAGAAGTAAAACCTGTCCGCGTACTAAGCGAGCATAAGGCGGCCACCAGACAGCGGCTATGGCAATCATGGCATTATTCAGGTTGGGTCCGAGTGCGGCGGCGATTGCCAGTGCTAAAACCAACCCTGGAAAGGCGATGAACACATCGCTGACACGCATAAAGATTTCATCCACCCAGCCGCCATAATAACCAGAAATTAGTCCGACCAGGATGCCGATTACGATGGCAGTAATAAGAATGATCAGACAAGATTGCACCGCAAGCTGCGTACCGGTGATGATGCGGCTTGCCATATCCCGTCCGAGATTGTCTGTCCCCATCCAATGCGAAATATCAGGTGGTTTAAAGCGCATCGGAGTGTTGAGTTTCAGCGGGTTAAGCGGCGCAGCGCGGCTTCCCAGCAGTGCGACGATCAAAATCGATGCTGCCAGGGCGATGGTAACCCATTCTCTGAACTTAAGTTTTCTCATAGACCAAAACAATAGTTAGAGGTTATTTCAAGTTTCGACATCGGAATTTCAAATATGACCATTGCATAAGATTGTATCATAAACACTTGTTGGGAAGAAGAAATTTTGTTCCTTAGAAAGTTAGTTTCTCCAGTACATGGGATTAAATTGGCTGTGTCCGGTAAGAACGTAGCCATTTATTACAAAAATATCTCTACAAGTGAATAAACCAGTTCATTCACGCCGGTATGGTTTTAGCAGCATGGATGGTGCAGACACATTCCGACCGGCAATTGCCAGAGCGGCGATGGTAACTAAATAAGGAAGCGCCAGAAAGACTTCATACGGCAGATCGAGACCAGAGACCTGTAAGCGAAGCTGCAAAGCAGAAATGCCGCCGAAGATCAACGCTCCCCAAAGAACACCTAGCGGGTGCCAGTTCGCAAAAATAATCAAGGCAATGCATACCCAGCCTCTGCCTGCGATCATCCCATATGTGAACGCCCCTAACTGTGCCAGCGATAAGAAAGCACCTGCCACAGCCATCAGCGCACCGCCAATGACCAACGCCAGGGTGCGTACCATATAAACATTCAGACCGGCGGCATCCGCTGCTTCAGGATTTTCTCCGACGGCTCGTATATTTAAGCCAAATTTTGTACGGTATATCACCCACCACACCAACGGGATCATAAGTAAGGCGATATAGGTCAATAAATGTTGTTGGAAGATCGGTCCAAGAATGCGAATTTCACCGAAAGGAGAAAGGGGTGAGAAGGAGTCGATGGAAGGCGGCACCTTTGGATCACCAAAAATCAAACGAAAACCAAACAAGGAAACACCGGTCCAGAGCAGTGTAATTCCAAGCCCGGATACGTGCTGGTTTACACCTAACCAGACTGCTAAAAGTGCCATCAACAAACCGGAGATGATCCCCGCCAGAATGGCAGCCAACAGTCCCAGCCATAGGGAACCCGTCTGAGACGCTACTGCAAAACCAACGAAAGAACCCAGGAACATCGTGCCTTCAATGCCAAGATTGAGAACACCCGATCGTTCACAAAAGAGTTCGCCCAGCATTCCGAAGATCAAGGGAGTCGCAACACGCAATGTTGCCGCAAATAAACCAACCAGGAAAATTTCCATTATACCCTCCGGATGCGGTAGTTTTGTAGAACAAATAAGCCGAGCGTAACCAGTAAGAGCGTCGCCTGCACCACCGTTCCCAGATAAATGGGTACCCCCAGGGCACGGCTCACAGACTGAGCGCCAGTATCAATCAAACCCATAAAAAGGGCGGCTGGGATTACGCCCAGAGGATTTAAGCCTGCCAGAGTCGCAACGATGATACCGTTGTAACCGAGACCGCTGGAGATCGCTTCGATGAGGTGATAATGGATTCCGGCTACTTCACCAACGCCTGCCAAACCGGCTATACCGCCACTGATCAGGGCTGAGACCAACATGGTGCGCTGAACGTTGATTCCTGCAAAGCGAGCCGCTTCTTTGCCCATCCCGACGGCGCGCATCCGCAGTCCAAATGACATCCGGCTCAAGACAAACCATTCAATGAGTATCACGGCGATGGCGATGATGAAACCAAAATGTAAACGGGAGCGTGGGATGAGCTTGAAAAACATCGTTCCTGATGCAATCTCCGCCGATTGGGGCCAGCCAGAAATCGGATCACGCCAGGGACCATTGAGGAAAAAGCTGACGAGGAATAAGATGACTGAATTTAGCAATAAGGTCGTTACGACTTCATCCACTTCCAACTTAACCTTCAACCAGGCTGGTAATAATGCCCACAAGACACCGGCAATAAAACCTCCCACTAACATAATCGGAATACCAATGATAGGGGGCACACCCTTCAAGACCATTCCAAGCCAGGCTGCCATCATAGCGCCCGCAATCAACTGACCTTCGGCACCGATGTTCCAGAAACTGGCTGAAAATGCGAAGGTTACTGCCGCGCCTGTCAGCAGCAATGGCGTCGATTTGACTAGTATTTCAATCAGACTTACCCGGCTGGAAAGCGGAGCGATGAAAAAATAATAATAGGCTTCCAGCGGGTTTGCCCCTGCCCAGATGATTAAAATGGATGTGATGATAAATGTGATCACTACGGCTATCAAGGGTATGAGAAAACGCATCCATACCGGCGCGGGCGATCTTTCAATTCGAAATTGTGCCACTTGCCACCTCCCTGTTTTTTAATGTGCTGCCTGACATCATTAATCCCAATTGGGCGGCGTTTGCAGTCTGGGTTGGTACTATTCCGATGATACTTCCTTCGTAAATAACAGCTATGCGGTCAGAAATCGAAATGATTTCATCCAGGTCTTCAGAAATCAGGAGTACCGCTGCGCCGCGGTCACGTTGTTCCAAAAGTTTACTGCGAATATATTCCGTTGCGCCGATGTCTAAACCGCGGGTTGGCTGCGCCGCGATGACTACCTTGGGAGATTGAGAAAGCGTACGTGCCAGGATCACTTTCTGCATATTACCGCCAGAAAGAGTGCGTATACGATCATCCGGGCTGGCTTTGATTTGATATTCCGCAATCAATTTTTCGGCTTCCTTCCTCATCATTTTCCGGTCAAGCACGCCTTGTTTGGTGAATTGGTCAAGATGCATCAAGGCTACATTTTCAGTTACGCTGAGTTCACTGACAACTGCCGAATGGCGGTCCTCCAGGATACAACCTACCTTTGCGGCTGTGATTTGTGCCGGTTCGGCTCCAGTGAGATCCTGTTCATCCACCAAAAAATTGCCGGAAGTTGGTTTGAGCATCCCTGCCAAAATCTGGGATAGTTCCGATTGTCCGTTACCGGATACACCTGCGATACCAAGTATTTCACCGGCTCGAACGTCAAAGCTAATTTCTTTGAGAGCAGGTAATCCTTTTTTATCTAAAACACACAGGTTTTCAATTTTTAACAAACTTTTGCCAGGTTGGCGTTCCGCTTGTCTGGTTACGCCAAAATTTTCGCGTCCGACCATCAGACACGCGAGTTCAGTCTGGGTCGTGGCTGCTTTTTCTACCGTTCCGAACATGCAGCCATCCCGCAAGACGGAGATACGATCACAGACTGTCATTACTTCATTAAGTTTATGGGTGATGAAGATGACTGATAGCCCTTCTTTTCGCAAGCGCTCCAACGACTCAAACAGGGCATCCACTTCCTGGGGGACTAAAACGGCAGTCGGCTCATCCAGAATCAAAACGCGCGCATTGCGATAGAGCGCCTTGAGAATCTCCACGCGTTGTCTCTCTCCCACGGATAAATGCCGGATGAGAGCCGCCGGGTTGACCGGGATGCCAAACCTTTGAGAGGCTTCCGCGATCTCTGCCTGAATCTTTTTGGCGTTCAATATAGCGGTACCTGAACTGCCCAACACCAGGTTTTCAGCGACCGTCAACGTCGGCACAAGCGTAAAATGCTGGGTTACCATCCCAATTCCTAACTGGATGGCATCTTTGGGTGAAGATATGTGCGCCAGTTTTTCGTTAACAAAGATTTTTCCACTGTCGGAATGGTAGAGACCATAAAGAATCCGCATCAAGGTGGTTTTTCCGGCGCCATTCTCGCCTAACAATGCGTGAATCTCTGCCGGCTTCAGATTGAAATTGATTTGATTATTTGCGAGGACATCTCCAAAACGTTTGGTGATATCCTGCATTTTGATTGCATCCATTTAATCAATCCTCATAAAAAAAGTAAAGGCGAGGCATAAGAAGGACTCCCGGATGATGTGGAGATTTCTCTGCCCCGCCCTCCGATTACAAAAAATAATTAATTGACTGCCTTGGGTTGGGCTTCATCAATATCGACGCGGAAAGCACCACTTTTAATCTGGGCTTCCTTCTCTTTAACCTTCTTTAATAAATCTGCTGGCAGCTTACTCTCTGTATTGTGGAAAGGAGCCAGGCTGGCACCGCCTTTCGCAACCATACTGAAGTCTTTCAGGTCCTGTGCTGTAAATGTTCCAGCCGTTACCTGTTTGACGAGATAATCCACCGTCGGTCTCATATTCCAGACTGCACTGCTCACAACGTAATCGGGAGCCAGCGAGTTTTGATCGGACATATTTCCGAATGCCCAGAGTTTCTTTTCGGCAGCGGCATCAATGACACCAAAGCGTTCGGCAAACATCACATCTGCACCGGAATCGATCTGCGCAATGGCAGCTTCTTTTGCTGCCGCCGGGTCAAACCAACTATTGATGAAAGTAACCATGACCTGAGCTTTGGGATTGGCTTCCTTCGCACCTTGAATAAAGGCGTTGACGATACGGTTGACTTCGGGTACGGGCATTCCACCTACAACACCGATCTTATTGGACTTGGTCAAACCACCGGCTAACATACCTAACAAATAGGCAGGCTCGTGAATCCAGTTATCGAAGACAGCTACATTGGGATCTGTTGGACCCAGACCAGAGCCAAATGCAAATGCAATTTGAGGAAAATCTTTTGCAACCCGGCGAATGGCTTCTTCGTTTCCGAAAGCATCTCCCAGGATCAAATTAGGCTTTTGCTGTTCGCAGATTTCTCGGAGCACGCGCTCCATATCTCCTGAATAACCGATATTCTCGGTAAACTTATAATCGATTTTGCCTTCCTTCTGAGCTTCCTGGAGGGCAGCATGGATAACGCCATCCCAGGGTTCCTGGATGGGTGTGGCAAATGCGCCGTACACTTTCAGTAATTTTGATTCCACCTTTGCAGGGGCAGGGGCTGCTGCTGGGGCGCAGGCAGAAAAGATCATGCTCAGCAACATGAACAAGATAATGATCGGGGTAACTCTTTTCAACATATTTCTTCTCCTTTTCTTGAAAACCGGTTTAACAGACATTATTTTATGAATTCTTAGAGCGATTTCCTCTAAAAATTCTCCTTAAACACCAATATCCTCGTTCCACAGTTCTGGACGAGCTGCAATGAAGTCTTCCATCAGTTTGATACATTCAGGATCATCCAGAATCACGATCTCGACGCCGCGCGAGCGCACGTAATCTTCTGGACCCTGAAAGGTTTTGTTCTCGCCGATGACAACTTTAGGTATTTTGTATAAGAGAGCTGTCCCGCTGCACATATCGCAGGGTGATAACGTAGAATATAACACGGCTCTTTGGTAGTCTTTGGCTTTGAGTCTCCCCGCGTTTTCCAAACAATCCATTTCGGCATGCAAGGTTGGACTGCCTTTCTGCACCCGGCGGTTATGTCCTCTCCCAACGATTTTGCCATCGATGACCAATACTGATCCAATCGGTATGCCGCCTTCGTCAAGACCTTGTTTTGCTTCATCGATCGCTGCGCGCATAAATTCATCCATAGATTCATTCTCCTTATAACCAGATATTTAACGGAAACAGTTCCATAGATATTATATCGGAAAATAAAAGGTCTGACAAATGAATTTTTATCAAATATGGATATTATTGATTATTTAAACAAAATCGACCTTCCAAAGTTACGCTTAGGCGTTAACCAAATTGGAAGGTCGATATAAACTTATTTTATTGTTAGTTACTTATACGTTTGCCATTGGTTCTGGTGGATTGGATACTCCCATTGCAGCCTGAGCCTGGTTATACGCCTGACCCCATAAATGAGCCTCGATGAGAGAACAATATGCCAGTGTAAAGAATACGCCGATAAAGCAGGCAATCATGCCCAATAAGCCAATAAACCCAGCAACAATACTGCCTAATAGGACGATTACATAAGCTCCGATGGCAGCTTTAACCATCCCAAATATTTCCCCAATGGCAAAGGCTGCGCCTAGATTACCCTTAACAGCAAAATTGGCATATGCCGCTGGCAGTACTAGTCCCAAGAAGATGCCATAAAGAAACTGCAGACATCCAAAACAAATCGAGACAACCATCACGATCATTGGAATGACCGAGTTACCATCTCCACCGCCTTGATTCTGAGCAAAAATACTGACTCCAGAGGTAATTCCGCTGAAAATAAATGAAGGGATGTAGAAAATTATACCAATCAAGCACAGGTATAATCCATCCACTATATATTTTCCGAAATCATTCCAATCCGGAAGGAGAAGCGGCATGTCATGCCGGATTACGCGTCGGGTGATCTCAATTGCCCACCCGGCAACGACCAGCCATCCAAATACGGGGATGATCATCAATAAACCAGCAATGCCTAGTTTCTTAAGCCAATCCTGGTCTTGAAAAGGATATGAAAACGCGAGACCGAAATCCATACAAACCTCCTTAGAAAAAAACTTTATGATCAAACAAATTATACATATAGGTTGTAAACACCTTCTTCATATTATGTCCATTATAATAGACTCGGGTGTCCAAATGCAAGTATTTCAATAGGAATTTATGGCTACTTTCCAGATAGCAATTATTTATATACTTCTGGCGAGATTCATGCCGATAATGATGTTTTTGCTTTTTCGAATTCTATCTCTGCTTGGGCAATATGTTCAGCGGCACCTTCAAGAACACCATTTTTTCCTCTTTCTTCCATCGCTTTACATAAGGCAGAAAGCCGCTTGGCGCCAAACATGGCACTGGTCGATTTGAGCGTATGGGCAGAACGTTGGTAAAGGCGAGTGTCTGCTTCTCCAAATCCTTTACGACAATCGGAAAGCAAGCGAGCGGCATCTGAAAAATAATCCTCGAGCATCATATTGATTGTTTCGGATCCTTTCTCTTCTCCCATATCCTGGCATAATTGGCTAAAACGTTCCCAATCTATTATTGGCAGTTCATCAAGATTGTTATTCATATCCATTGTACATGTCTCCGTTTTCATTATTATAGCATAAAAGATTGCTTATTGTGTATTCGAATGATATTTGAAATCGGCGAAAGAGCAAATCAATCTAAGATCTCATTATTCATAAAATCATCTTGAGAGGTACTCTTTCGTTATCCCTTTTACTCAAAAATTTAAGTGGGCCGAAATTCAATAAATAAAACCCAATGTGGTAGAATTAGCCCATTCCAGTTTATGGAGGTAATGATGTCACAGGAAACGAATTATAAAGCCGAATTAGTGGGTGCATTTGGATATCCAATCGCTGAGAATCCGACGGGGATAATGCAGGAGGCTGCTTTTCAAGCCCTGGGTTTAAATTGGCGTTACCTGCTTATCGAAGTTCAAGCAGAATCCTTGAAAGAAGCGATTCAATCCGTGCGTGTTTTCAATATGCGCGGCATTAATCTAACGATCCCGCACAAGGTAGCCGTTCTCCAATATCTCGATAAGGTTTCGGAAGATGCTGCTCTAATGGGTGCAGTTAACACAGTTCGGAGAGAAGGTAACCTCTTGATCGGCGAAAATACCGATGGGAAAGGTTTTTTGCGTTCTCTCCGCGAGGATGCTGGCATTGACCCTCAGGGAAAGCATGTAGTCGTCTTAGGGGCGGGAGGAGCGGCGCGCGCCATGACCGTGGAACTGGCATTAGCAGGCGCAAGTAAGATCGATATTATTAACCGCTCCAGAGAGCGCGGAGAAAAACTGGTAGCCCTTCTTAATGGAAAAACGCCAGTGAAATCTGATTTTATTGTCTGGGATAAGAGATACAGGGTGCCGGCTGAGGTAGATATTCTTGTCAATGCCACTTCGATCGGTCTGTATCCAAACATTGATAACAGACCAGATATTGATTATGACACCATCAATCCTGCTATGACGGTCTGTGACGTAATTCCCAATCCACCTAATACCCCATTTTTGCGCGAAGCAAAAGCACGCGGTGCCCGTACCCTGGACGGTTTGGGGATGCTGGTTTACCAGGGTGCAATTGCCTTCAAAATGTGGACTGGCAAAGACGCATCCGTGGCAGTTATGCGTGATGCACTCGCCCAGGCATTCGGTTTGTAATAATGGGATAACGATCATTTACCGGTATAGTTGAGGTCATTATGACACAAAAATCTTACATCCTTGCTCACGATTTAGGCACAACCGGCAATAAAGCCATCTTGGTAGACACTTTTGGTAATCTTGTTACATCAGCCTATTGCGCCTACGAAACGGACTATTGCCGCCCCAATTGGGCAGAGCAAAATCCCAAGGATTGGATACAGGCTATATGCGATTCGACCCATAAAATTCTGGTGGATTCGAAAATTTCTCCAGAACGCATCGCAGTTGTCAGTTTTTCTGGACACATGAATGGGATTTTGGCGGTCGACGCGCAGGGAAATCCGCTACGTCCCGCGATTATCTGGGCAGACCAACGTTCTACGAAACAGGCAGACCTGATCAGTGAAAAATGTGGGAGCCTAGAAACTTACCATCTTACGGGAATTCGGGTTAGCCCAGGTTATACCGCCGCGAAGCTGCTTTGGATCAAAGAGAATGAACCAGATATCTATGCAAAAACGTTTAAAGTGCTGCAAGCCAAAGATTATGCGGCATATTTCTTAACCGGAATTTTTGCAACAGATTACTCAGACGCCTCGCTGACCCAACTGTTGGATTTGGAGAAACACTGCTGGGCAGAAAATATGCTTGAAACGTTGGGCATCTCAGCGGATTTGATGCCCAAGATTTATCCTTCTGCAGCAGTGATTGGTGAAATTACACAAGCGGCGGCGGCAAAGACAGGTCTACGCCCTGGCACACCCGTTGTTATAGGTGGCGGAGACGGCGCTTGTGCCACAGTCGGAGCAGGTTCTATCCATGTCGGTGATATTTACAATTATATTGGATCTTCTTCCTGGATGGCGTTGACAACGAACCAGCCGGTGCTCGATATACAACAACGTACGTTCAACTTCCTTCATCTTGACCCAAATCTCTATATTGCCATCGGTACGATGCAGGCTGCCGGAGGAGCGTTCGATTGGTTCGAATCGCTCTTCCGCGAGAAAGGAGAGGAGAAACGTTACGATGATTTGAATCTTGCTGCCGGTATGATCCCACCAGGAGGCAATGGATTAATCTTCCTTCCTTATCTGTTAGGAGAGCGCAGCCCTTATTGGAATCCGCTGGCTCGTTCCGCTTTTATTGGATTGGCTATGCCGGATGGGCGTGCCCAAATGGCACGCGCCGTTATGGAAGGGGTGGCTTTCAATCTGCGTATCATTCTGGACGTCTTATTATCCCAAGGCGTAAAAACCAGGGGCATGCGTTTAATCGGTGGAGGAAGCCGTAGTTTCGTCTGGCGCCAAATTCTGGCAGATGTGTTCAACTTACCTATCTTACTGGTCAACCTATCCACAGCGGCAACAGCGATGGGTGCCGCGATTGCAGGCGGCATTGGGGTTGGTATCTTCCCAGACTATGGTGTAGTGCGTGATCTTATCCCAATTTCGGAAGATGCAATCCCGGATGATTCTACGCGCACCCGTTATGATGCCCTGTATGAACTTTTTCAAGAGAGTTACCAGGTATTGGTTCCCATTTATGAACGGCTGGCAAATTTACCGAAATGATGTTTTAATGAATTGTTTAATCGTGTATAACCGGCTAGACGAATTAATCGCAAGGAGATTTAACCATGACTGAACCAAAAGCAAAAGTGATTTCCTATTTGGATATACCCGC